>JACQBW010000027.1 GCA_016194305.1 Nitrospirota bacterium
ATATATGGATCAGAGGGGAGAAGTCGGGCTCCTTGATCGCGAAATGATGGAAAAGATGAAGAAATATCTGCAAGGGGATGAAAAAAAACTCTTATAAGAGAATGGATGCTCTTCCTGATGGGTTTTCAATATCTTCCCCTTTTTCTGTTGCTGGTTTTTTCCGGATGTTCTTCTCAACGCACAATAGAACCTTCTCCCTATCAAAATAATTTTTCACCTGATGCCACTTACCATGTTGGATTAAATCCAAATTTTCTGTTGACTGCCGATTTGAACCGCGATGGGCTGCCCGATCTCATTACTTCTAATACGAACAGTAATAACATTTCAGTTTTATTAGGAAAACAGGATGGCTCGTTTAAGGAACATGTCATGTTTCCTGTGGGGAAACGACCGAGAGGGATTGCCATCGGAGACTTCAATGGCGACAAAATACCTGACATTGCAGTCAGTAATAATGAAACGGATGATCTGACCATTCTAATCGGAAAGGGAGACGGCACCTTTATCGAGGGAGAACCGATCAAACTGGACCAGCGTTCACCACTCTTTGTGAGTGCGGGCGATTTTAATCAGGATGGGCGCGTCGATCTCCTCATACTTTCCAGGTTTGATCATCTGATCCTTTATCTTGGGAATGGGGATGGCACCTTCAAGTTTTATAAAACTTTCAATGCAGATGACACACCGACGGCTTTGGTTATGGGCGATTTTAATCGGGACCAGAAGACGGACCTCGCCGTGACGAATAATGGTCCGATGAAGAGCGGGCTGGAGATTTTTTTAGGAGATGGCCAGGGGAATTTTACCCCGGGGTTCAAATATGAGGCTAAAAACTATCGTCCGCTAGCGCTGACCGTGACCGATCTGAACAACGACGGGATTCCTGATTTAATGACGGTGGATGCCATTCATCATAATGTCACGCTTTTTATTGGGAATGGAGACGGCACTTTCAAGGCAATGGAACCGATGAGTGGCGATTCGGAGCCGATCTCAATCCTCACAGATGATTTTAATAGGGACCATATGATGGACATCGCCTTTATCAACTATGCAAGCAGTACCCTTGCGATGTATTATGGAAATGGCAATGGCACATTTAAAATGCCTCCCGCCAGATACCAGACGAAAAGAGGTCCTTTTTCCATGGTTAAAGGGGATTTTAATCATGACGGAACAACCGACTTGGCCATCGCCAACCACGGCGACAGCTCGGTGACTATTTTTCTTGGAAAACCCCCCAGATAAAGTTCTATTCTTTAAACCTGCTCAAAACAGTTCGCCAGCCATCGCCTTCTCGAACCCTTCTTAATTAAATCTTCATTCTTTTTGAACTATTATTCATACCTGTTATCTATTTGGGTCTGTTTTTCCCGTAAATCCCGGTCAAAACGATGAAAATCAGGACAATGACCCAGGCGCGAAGCGCGATTTCGCCAAGTTCAGGTCTGAAAAAGGCGTCCACCACCGTACCCTGATTAAAGAGAACGGATTCGACAAAGGATGCCCCGGTCCAGTAGATCAACGCAAATACGATGAATGCGGAAGTCATTTTCATTTTATTTTTTGGAGGGAAAAAGCTCTGGCATCTCGAGTCAATTTCGGAAAGGATTCAAGGGAGATGTTTCAGGAATGCGGCCATCATCAGAATTAATATGCCGAGAATAAAGGTCGGCTGTTTAAATGGAATGTCCGACAGACCCTGTTTCTTATCTCTTCCCAGGATTATTTTGAGCGCCAACAGATAGTGAGTCAAAATAATGCTGAAAAATAAAATTTTAAATGTCAGGGCGACGAAATAGGGTATCGAAAACTCCCCTCGGACCATATGGGCAAAATGAATATTGATCCCTCCGGTCAGGAGGATCAGCGCAATAAACAGTCCCGAGACTTTCTGGAACCGGTCGTGAAGCTCTTCAAGAAAGTATCTGAATTTTTCATCGCCCACATATTTTTTTGCTACGGGAGAAAGAAATAGGGATAAGAAAATGAGTCCCCCGATGTAACTGAATCCGGCCAGAAGGTGTATCCAGAAATTTAGAACTTTAACGACATTCATGTCCGTTTACTCCAACCCTTTAAATTGTCCTGCGTCGAATACCGGTTTTGTATTGCCGAAAGTGTTCTGACGAAGTTCTTCCATATCTTCAAGCGTAACCAGGTTTCTCCCTTTACCCCTGACAAAGATTTCCACTCTTCCTTTAATCATTTTTTGGAGAAAGAATGGGAGTCTATTTAACCGGGCATGGGATCGCTCGTCCCAAATCATGTTGAGATCACCGGTCGTTGTCTGGGGCAGGATTCGAACGCCCCCTTTAGGCGTATAGAGGCACCAGAGATCCTCATCCAGGTAATCTCCGTGCGAGGCAAAGGGACGGGCACGGCATCCTCCGCAAAGCTCGCTGTATTCACATTCGCCGCATTTTCCTTTTAATGCCGGAGCGCGGAGATCTTCGAAGAGCGAAGAGTTTTCCCAGATCTGATCGAAACCCTTTTCTCTCAAATTGCCGACGGAAACTGGCATAAAAGGGCAGGGAGTCACATCTCCTTCCGGTGTGATTCTGCAATAATGGGTGCCGGCAAGACAACCGCCCCCTTCATATCCCTGCGCTTTGGTTACCGGAGACTCCGGATTCTTCTCATAAGCGATTCGCTTGAAGTGAGGCGCACACCTGGACCGAACCAGCATCCCGGAATATTTCTTTTGAATATCCACGAGATATTCCAGTACGGTCTCATATTGCGAAGGCGTAATGTCCGACATCTCTTCACCCCGGCCGGTACAGACCAGAAAGAAGAGATTGTATACCTTGGCCCCTTTTTCGTAGGCATAATCCATGATCTTCGGGATTTCCTGATAATTCATGCTACTGGCGGTCGTGTGAACCTGGAATTGAAGGCCATTCCGGTTGCAGGCTTCGATTCCGCGCAAAGCCCCTTCGAGTGCGCCTGGAAGTTTTCTGAAAGAGTTGTGATGACCTGCGTCAAGCGAATCAACGCTGATGGAGACGCCCATTACGCCGTTGGCTTTCAATTCCCGAACCTTCTCATCCGTCAGGAGAGTGCCATTGGTTCCGACGACGACCATCATTCCCTTTTGGGCTGCATAACGGGCGATCAGGGGCAGGTCCCTGCGGAGGAGGGGTTCGCCCCCGGTTAAAACCAGTATCGAGGCGGGATTAACCCGGACCATGTCATCGATTGCCCGGTAGCATTCTTCGGTGTTAAGTTCGTCTATCGCGCCAGCATCGCGTTCTCCTGCGGAGAGGTAACAATGGTCGCAACGAAGATTGCAGCGTTTGGTGAGATTCCAGGCGATTAGGAAGGG
>JACQBW010000028.1 GCA_016194305.1 Nitrospirota bacterium
CGAAGATGTCCGAAATTACGACCTCTCGTCATTGCGAAGCCAATTCGGAATGGTGTCCCAGGAACCTTTTCTCTTTAACGGAACGATCCGGGAAAACATCGCCTACAGCTTACTGACCGCTACGGACGAGGAAATAGCTCAGGCTGCTATGGCGGCCCGGGCGGATGAGTTTATTCAAACCTTTCCTGAAAAATATGAGACCTGGATTGGAGAGCGGGGAATCAAGCTTTCGACCGGTCAGAAACAGAGGCTCGCAATCGCCAGAGCGATATTAAAAAAAGCCTCGATTATCATTCTGGACGAAGCCACTTCCAATATAGATACGGAAACCGAACTCAAGATTCAGGAAGCCCTTGAGGTATTGACCGCTCAGAAGACCACCTTTATTATTGCCCACCGCCTTTCGACTGTTCGAACCGCCTCCAAGGTCCTGGTCATCGACCATGGACGGCTGATTGAACAGGGGTCGCATGCCGAACTCCTCGAGCAAAAGGGGCGGTATGCCTCTTTGTACGAACATTATCTGGCTCCCGTCATTCCCCAAAATTAGATGACCAGACCCCATTATCCCCGAATTATCCCCTTGTTCCCCCTTCCAAACCTGGTCTTTTTTCCAAATACCTATCTCCCGCTCCACATTTTTGAACCCCGATACCGTGAAATGATTCAAGATACAAAAAAAGAGGAGCAGATCATCGGAATGGTTTTGCTTAAAGAAGGTTGGGAAAACAATTATTATGGAAGGCCTGAAATCTGTTCAGAGGGTTGTGCGGGTCAACTCATGACTGCCCAACCTCTGGATGAAGGGCGTTTCAATATTGTTTTGAAAGGACTATTCAGGTTTTCAGTTAAAGATCAGTTTTTTGACAAAAATTACCGCGAAGCTCTGGTCGAACCTTTTGCACAAGACAATACAAAAGGAAGCCTGCCCCAACAGGTAAAAGATGATTTGAAAGGCGTTCTTAAGAAATGGATGAATCAAAATCGAGGTCCTGCCGAAACCCTTTCACTTTTGAAAAAAGAGTTGGATGATGAAACGCTGATTCATACTTTGTCTTACACGCTTCCTTTTTCCACTTTGGACAAACAATTTCTGCTGGAATCTGAGACTTTAACTCAACAAGCCAAACGATTAATGGAGCTGATCCATTTTAAGGCTCTGCAAACCAACCCGACATCCGCCGCTGAGCCCGAATAAAGAGGATTTGCTTTAATCCGGTTGGCGTTTTGAAAATATTGGAAACTTCGTTTTCAGTCAGAACTCATATCCAGCGATAAATTCACCGTTTTATGGGGCTGAATAATGACGACCCTTTCCTGTACCGGAAGCGACTCATGCCATATGGAAACGCGGTATTTTCCCGGCGGGATATGGGTAATCGTGAATTTTCCATCCCTATCCGTCACTGCGTAATAGGGATTATCCGCGACGAAGATTGTCCCGGTCATAAAGCTATGCGCGTCACAGGTTGCTTTAATAATTCCGCTTTCCTGCATCGGTTTTTTTATCGATCTTCCGTTGGGAGGCATAGCGACATTCAAGATCGTCTGACCGTTTTGACGCAGATGATTGTTATGAAGGATGGGATCCAGGTTTTGGATATTATAACTGTTTCCGACCATTCCCGCCTGAACATGGGGGACAAAGCGGCAATTGACATTTTCCAAAAAAATAACGGGATCCTCTCCCTTTTTGCCTTTTTCAATCCCTTCAATGCGAATTACCACATTCTCTAAACCTCTGTTTTGAGCATTTACCGAAAATGTTTCTGCATTCATGGTTTCTCCGCAATATTCCGGATTCACGATGACTTTGGCCGCCTGAGTTGCCGGAGGTGGATTTTTAAATACGATTATTCCTGTTAAATCACCTCCGTTTTGAACCGGTATTTCAGTGTAGGCATAGAGACTGTGACCTCTACCCACGAGCAAAATGACCATAATGACGAGTACCTGAAACTTATTCATTCTCAATTCAACTCCCATTTTATCTATACAGATTGTCTCTTTCCCACTGCGTCGAAATGTCTTCTAAGCTGGTTATGGGCCCGACTTCCTTCTAATGAACGGTCGGTTGGACAGAATTATTTTTTTCTCCAAGCCCCCAGGGCGAATTCCCCAGCCATTCGATCAGCTGAACGGGGAGCAGAGGCCGGCTGATAAAATAACCTTGCAGTTCGTCACATCCCATGGCCGCAAGTCCATTCCACGTTTCCTGATTTTCCACCCCTTCGGCGACCACCTTGAGCCCGAGATTATGGGCGAGATCAATGGTAGAGCGTACAATTGTCTCATCATCTTTATCGGTAGCCATGTTAATGACAAAGGACTTGTCAATTTTCGTGATATTCACAGGAAGCCTTTTCAAAGATCCGAGCGACGAATAGCCGGTTCCAAAGTCGTCAATGGAAAGCTTGATCCCGATATCATTTAATCGAGAAAGTATCTTAATGGCCGCGGAAACATTGGCCATAATGATGCTTTCCGTGATCTCAAGTTCCAGCAAGTCATGTCTTATTTCAAAATGTTTTAGACGTTCAACAATATGATTAAAAAGATTGGGATCATGGAGATTTCGTCGTGATAAATTGATGGCCACCGGTATTTCAATTCCGCTTTTCTGCCACGCTTGACATTGTCCGAGGACATTGTTGATGATCCAGATGCTCAGGGGCTTGATCAATCCGGAATTTTCGGCCATCGGGATAAATTGATCGGGAGGAATTAATCCACGCTGTGGATGATTCCAGCGCACCAGAGCCTCGACTCCGACGACACGACCTGCTTTCAAGTCTATTTTGGGTTGGTAGACCATAAACAGCTCGTTATGATCAATGGATTGCCTGAGTTCTCCCAGGAGCGTGAGCGTTTGTGTGGCATGCTGGTCTTTCTGGAGGGTATACATGGCATATCCCGTTCCTTCTTCCTTCGCCTGAACTCGGGCCACCTGAGCGCACCGGAGGAGCTGTTCGTCATTTTCAGTGTGATAGGGATAAAGGGAAATGCCGATATTCAATTCGACTTCCAATGTTAATCCATCGAGGATGAGCGGCTCTTCCATAACCTTGAGAATGTTTCCAGCGACCCGGATCGCTCCTTCCGCGCCGCAATTTGTCAAAAACACACCAATTTGATACTCCTCAACACGGGAAATCGTATCGCATAGTCGAATCAGTTTCTGCAATCGAAGTCCGATCTCCTTTAAAGTGAGATCCCGGTACCGGTGACCCAAAGAGTTATGAATTTCGCGGAGTCGACTTACGCCAATTACAAGCACCGCGATCGCCTGATTTTCTCTTTGCGCTTTCATTAATGCCTGTTGAAGCCGGTCGCAAAATAAAGCACGGTTAGGAAGGTCGGTTAAGGGGTCCAGGAGGGATTGATTTCGAAGCGATTTAAATGGAACGATGGCGATTATTTTCCCGATAGACAAAAGAAAAATAAACAGGCCATTCACGACAATGAAAAGAGAAAGATTGTAATTTTGAAATACGCTGGTCTTTAACGCTTTTCCAAACAGTTCGGAACCCAGATATTCGGAAATCAGAAGCCAGGCCCCCCCGACGACCAGATAGATAAAAAGAATGACGAAAGCCGAACGAAATTTCGGGTTCAGATTATAGTCCGTCACATTCTGGTTCATATCGCCTTTCTCTCAAAACAACCCTTCCAATGATTGTGAATTTTAAGAGGCACTGGAAGCCGTCTCTACCATCGGTCTGAAATATTTTTCATATCGTTCAAGATTCAGTTCACGAATATCGCTTCGGCATTGATCAATGGAAAGAATGACCGGCGTCGTAGGCGATCCCAGGTATTCGCTATTGGTTTTTCCGATCGGTACAAAATGAAATCCCCGGCTTCTTAATAAGGCAAGAACATCGACATCGATGGAGGCGACCCAGACATTTTCTCTGTCCTGGCTACAGCTGTAAACAACCTGAGCAATCAGTTCATCGATGACTTCAAGTCTTCGACGCCCATAAATTCCCGCTTTTTTTATTTTATGTGGATGTTTGGCAAGACGTCCGATCTCAAAAATACGGTTCGGTTGGATATTCTGTTCGCGACAAACTTCAAGAATATTCAGATTAAAATCCTTTTCAATCGGAAGCAGTTGATCGGATTTCTCAATGATTCGAATGGTAGCCAGAAGACTGTTTTCATGTGAATAAGCCCCGTAGATCGTGGAATGAATTAAAGTATCCTGATCATCACGAACCATTTTTTCGAATTCCCCTTCCCATTCATATTTTTTTGAAAAGAGTTCAAAATAAACTTCAAAAACAAACCGGGTGGTCTCCACCGATTTGTCTGTCCCAATTTCCCAGATAGAATATCCTTCAAGAAATTCGATCGGTACGGATTGTAAGATCATGGCAAGCTCCTCCTTTGGGTTAATTTTTATAATTTTAGATGTGACCTGAGAAATAATGTATAGGCAAAAATCTGATTTTTGACTAGGAAAATTCTGATTTTTGTTAAAAAAAGAGACCCGGTTAGACGTGTTTGACGCGAAGTTTCGGTGAAATATAATTTTAAGAAATAGGGAATTTAAGACATTCGTGAAAATCTTTGAAACGGTAAGGTGCAGGGAACCAGAAATGAGAATGGGCTTGTGACAGGTTTGTTTATTGCGAGATGAGTCCGGCTTTTACAGCGTAGAGTGCGATATCGACAACCGATGAAAGATCCATTTTTCCCAAGATATTGGCTCGATGAGAACTGACTGTTTTCACACTGACATGGAGTAATTCGGCAATTTCCGAGTTACTCTTTCCTTGTGCGATCATCATGAACACCTCAAATTCGCGATCCGAAAGATGTTCATGAGGTTCTTTGTGCGTCTTTCCTCCTTCCAGGAGAAAGGAAAAATGAGCACCCATTGCTTCGCTCACATACCTTTCTCCCCCGTGGATCGTTCGAATGGCTTGAACCAGCTTTTCAGGGACACATTCTTTGGTCAGATATCCCGCGGCACCTGCTTTCAATACGCGCTGGGCATACTGGGTCTCCGAATGAACGCTTAGTATCAAGATGGGCAACCTGGGATTAAAGGTTTGGATTTCTTTCAGAACATTCAGTCCGGATCGACCTGGCAGGGAAAGATCCAAAACAAGGACATCCCATTTTTCCTGACGCGCTTTCTTTACCACATCAACCCCATTGTCCGCTTCTCCGACCAATACAATATCCTTTGATTTCGACAGTATGGTTTTTAATCCTTCCCGTACAATCGGGTGATCATCCGCAAGAAAGACCCGAATCATGAAAACCTCCCGTGACTTTGAAGTCTATAAGGCAGAGCAATTCTTAAAACGGTTCCACTGCCGGGCTTACCAACAATCGAGAAGTTCCCTTCATATCGACGAACCCGTTCTTTCATTCCCAATATTCCGAGCCCTCCTCCTTTTCGTTTTGCCTCTGGTGTTAAAGGAAGCCCAATCCCGTTGTCCCGCACTTCAAGGATGACTTCACCTTCGGTCTGACGCAAGAGCACTTCGATACGATTGGCTTGCGAATGTCTTGCCGCATTGGTGAGAGCCTCCTGAAGGATACGGTAAATCGCAATAGACCGGTCCGGATCAAGATCTATTTCCTCTGGTTCAATCTTGTACTCAAAAAGGCTTCGTCCCCTTTCTTGAAGGGTATTGACGTACCATTCTACGGCCGCTGCCAGACCCAGATCGTCTATGACGACAGGACGAAGCTCTGCGGCAATCCGTCGCACCCCCTCAATCATTTCAGTAACCGATCCGGACATGATTTTCAGCTTGCCCCGGGTAAATTCATCCGTCTCGCCAAGATGATCTTTCAGGCAGGCAATAGTGATTTTCAGTCCTGTCAGGGACTGGCCCAATTCATCATGAATTTCTCTCGAAATCCTTTTCCATTCCTCTTCCCTTAGCATTTCGGTATAAGTCGACAGTTCCTGTAATTCCGCAGTCCTTTCCGAAACCCTGATTTCCAGCTCGTCGTGGGACTTGCGTAAAGAAACTTCAGCCAGTTTCCGTGCTGAAATATCATGAAAGTATACCGAAATACCTTCAGCACTCGGATAGGCATGGACTTCCATATGCGCGTCGATCAAAGGATAATATTCTTCAAACGTAACCGGAATGTTTTTCTCCTTGGAATCCAGGAATTGGACCCGCATCGTTGAATCCAGCAATCCGGGGAATTCCTCCCAGAGATTTTTCCCTAATAAATCTTCTTTGGATCGCTTCATTCGAGATAAAAGGCTCTCCGCTGCACGATTAAAAAAATTGAATTGCCATGAATTGTTCAGTGCCAGAAATGCATCGGTGATTCGGGTGAGTATTATCGAGATCTCCGCGCGAGATTTTTGAAGTTCATGGTGTTTCAGGTAGTTCTTGATCTTAAACGCAAGGATGGTATGTTGAGCATAGATCGCCAGAAATGCAAAAATTAAAAGGGATACCGAAATATCGGTAAAGTGGCTATTATTGTTCCCGTCTTTCATAAAGGAATGGAACGCAATGTAAAAGAAATTAATCGCAACCACCCCCGCAATGAAATTCTTCTTGGGAATCGCGAAAAATGTGGCAGCTGCAAATTCGACTTCAATAATGCCCATAAAATAGAGAATGGCTTTTTCTCCTCCCAGGTAGCTCATCACTGCGACGGGCAAGCCCACAATATAAAGAATTAATGTCATGAGAAGCTGATAATGGTGTCGGGTAAAAACAGGATATTGATAGGCAACAAAGAAATTGATGAGGAAATAAAAAAACATGACTACACGCAATATGAAGACAAACTGAAGATGGGACTTTTGAAAGGTTTGAATATCTGCGGGGAGACTCATGCCAACCGCGATCATGCCAATGAGTGAGGCCATTAACCAGGTTTTTGGGGCCGCCTGTTCAACTTCATCCCAAAATCCCGTCAACTTTTCCTGAGGTCGATTGAACCGAAAAAGGTATTTCATTAGAACCCTCTAATTCAAATCGTCATTTGCTGCATGAACCTAAGAGTTGTGGACTCCCATTAATGGATGTCGAGGTACAGGTAATCCGGAGCAAGTGGAACCTCTTCTCCCGATAATATTTTGATCAAACAGGTGGTGACAAGGGACGCGGCAATTTCGGCCCCAACCATAATCTGGGGAGAATGACCGTTTTTCTCCATACAGGAGTAAATGGACGACGCTCTTCGCGTTAAATATTGCGGAAATTGTTTTATTTTCAAGACCTCCATCAGCCGGGTATAAAAAGAGACCTCATTTCCTAATTTCTCTCTTTTCAATATTCCAGAGAGAGATTCCGATTTTTGATTAAACATCATCACCAAGGAACCAAAACCCATATTATAAGGGAGCACGACCTCTTTTCCTTCGCGCTGTCCGGCGGCGACCAGTTCAAAGTAAACAGGATTGACGTCTACCGTATTAATTACAAAGTCAGCACTATCAATCAGAACGGGAATATCGTCCAACGTGATAAATTTTTTAAAGACCTGAACATCCGCTTCCGGATTGATCTTTCTTAATACGGAGGCGGTTGCAACGGCTTTGTTGACCCCGATATGAGTCGTATCAAAACTTTGCCGGTTGAGATTCGATACCTCAACCTGATCGCCATCGGCTAAGATAAAATGAGAAAACCCGAGACGGACTGCTGTTTCAGCGATGAGGCTGCCCAGACCACAGCCGGCGAAAAGGATCCGCGCATTCTTTATTTTCTTTTGCACCCTCTGATCGATAAAGATCTTGTTTCGATTGGTCAGGTCCTGGTAATGAAATTCTGTTTTTCTTCGCATTGAATTGACTGCGTAACTTGTACTTGTTTTCGAGAGTCACCCGACTCCTTAGAACGGCTCTGTATGGACGGATAAATTGAATGTTTATTATAGACTTATTCGATGAAATAGTGAATGGAAGTTTTTAGAATTTCAGGTTGGTCTAATAAATTCCTGATTTGACAAATTACCAGGTCAAACATAGATCGGGTGAGTCGCCCTGTTCTCGTATTTTGCTGGCTCGGATGGTAGGATGAAAATAGTGTGGGAAGGGGTGCGTTAAATTTGAAAGTCGCCCCGTGTCCAAACTTGAAGTCACATGCCTGATCTATTTTTCCGGAAATTTTCAATATTTTAAGATATTGGTTAAATGCAACATGACCCAATGTCAAAATTGCTTTAACGTGGGTCAATTCCTCCAGTTCTCTGACTAAAAACGGACGACAATTTTCAATCTCTTCAGGAAGAAGTTTGTTCTCAGGGGGAGCGCAATGAGCAACCGCGCTGATATAGGTATCGATTAATCTTAATCCATCCTTCGAATGACAAGAGACCGGCTGATTGGAAAAACCAAATCGGCATAACGAATCAAAAAGAAAATCGCCGGATGAATCCCCGGTAAAAATTCTTCCTGTGCGATTGCCCCCGTGCGCGGCAGGAGCAAGACCTATAATCAAAAGTCTGGCACGAACATCACCGAAAGAAACCACTGGCTTGCCCCAATATTTATCATTCCGGTAAGCTCTCTTTTTTGTCTGGCTAACTTTTTCACGATATTCGTTTAACCTTCGGCATTTACGACACTTTACGATTTCTTCAGAAATAATTCTCAATTTTCCATTTAGTTTATTTTCGCTCATCCGAATTCGTCCCGTTCCAAAAAATATTTTTAAACCAATTGAACGACAAACACAAATCATTTGCTAAACCCATTCAATCTTGAGTTGAGGAATGCTCCCTTTTACCCGGATTATCCGGGTCGACATTCAGAAACAGAAATCGTTTTTTTGATTAACTGAAGGGTCTTGTTGCTTTACTTGAAAACGATCTCGTTCCTGGATCATATTTAAAGTGGTACAGGGGCAAGAGCAGTCTCAAAATGGAAAGGAGAATAAGAATTGGGTAAATCCATCATCATCATTGGAGCTGGTTTGGGTGGACTCGCGGCGGGATGTTACGGCCAAATGAATGGATATGATACACGGATTTTTGAAATGCATACCCAACCAGGAGGACAATGTACCGCATGGAATAAACAGGGCTACACCTTTGATGCCTGTCTCCATCATCTATTTGGCTGCGATCCACGCAACCCGATTTATCATTTCTGGAAGGAACTGGGAGCGATGCCTCGACCCCTGTTAAGGATTTCAGACTGTACCAGCGTGGTTTCTCCGGATGGAAAACTATTTATGGATTACTATGATCCCGACATTCTCGAACAACACCTAAAACAACTGGCACCCGGAGATACCCAGGTCATTGAAGAATATATTCATGCAATAAGAATATTTGCAAGAACCGACATTTGGGGTGAATTTATGTTTGGTACCGTCTGGGGCTTGATTAAAACGATCCCTGCGGCACCTCCTTTCATGAAATGGTTTCGTATCACCATGCAGGAGTTTGGCGAAAAGTTCACCGATCCGTTTCTAAGGAAAGCATTTCCCCTTCTCGTCTATTCACTACCCTCTGTCCCCATGGGAATTCATTTGATGAGACATGCCTATGGCTGCAGAGATGCCATACAATGGCCCGTAGGCGGTTCACTGGAATTCTCAAAATCGATTGAAAACCGTTATCGTGAACTGGGTGGGACAATGTATTATGGTCAAAGAGTTGTTAAGATTCTGGTGGAAGACAATCAGGCCGTCGGAATCAAGTTATCTGACGGAAGCGAATATCGGGCGGACATCATTATTTCCAATGCCGATGGGCGAAAAACGATCATGAATTTATTGGAGGGAAAATTCATTGATCACAGAATAAAGGGTTATTGCACTCAACCCACGGAAGAATCTAACTGGGCCGGATTACAAATCTATCTGGGAGTGAATCGAGACCTTTCCAAGGAACCTTCCGCGCTCGTCATGCTCCTGGATAAACCGGTGACGATTGCCCGTCAGAACATTGAAAGTCTGGAAATGCAGATTTACGGTTTTGATCAGACCATGGCACCGGATGGAAAGGGGGTAATAAAAATCGAACTCCCGTCAAGTTATGCTTACTGGAAACAATTACACGGTGACAAACGGAGGTACGAGGATGAAGAAAAAAGGGTCGCTCACGATGTCATAGAACTTTTAGAACGCTATTTCAAGGGCATAAAAAATCAGGTCGAAGTGACGGATGTCGTGACCCTGATGACCTGGGAGCAGTTTATGGGAGGCACTCGCGGTTTTGCTAACGCGCCGAATAAGAAAGTGAACTTCCTCAAAGGGTTGTTCGGGAGCGGATCGGAAACGACACTTCCCGGATTGGCTCGCTTCTATTTCGTAGGGGTATGGGCCACATCCGCAGGGGCTACTTTCATCAATGCCCTGTCCGGAAAAAAAATCATTCAAAAAATCTGCAAGACAGATGGAAAAAAGTTTTTGGCAAGAACTTGACGCGATTAAAGGTGTTTTCTAGCCATTTTTCCCGAGACTGTCTTATTTCCCCAGGTGCTGCCATCCGTGAGCCATCGTTCCAACAGCATGGCGGGCAACGGTCGACACATATGAAACCCTTGCGCCTCGTCACAACCAAACGAAGCAAGCTGATTCAAATTCTCCTGATTCTCGACCCCCTCTGCAATAACTTTAAGACCTAAATTGTGGCCCAGATCAATCGTCGAACGAACCACGACCTGATCCTTGTCGTTGTGGGTCATGCCTATGACAAACGATTTGTCTATTTTTACAGAATCAATCGGCAATTTCGTCAGATATCCCAATGATGTATATCCCGTTCCAAAGTCATCGATGGAAAGCTTTACTCCCATGTCGTGCAGCTGGTCCATGACCTTGAGCGCATTGGCATGATTGATCATGATCGCGCTTTCGGTAATCTCCAATTCCAACCAGAATGGTTCAAGGCCCGAGACTTCAAGAATCTCTTTGATGAGTCTCGGAAGGTGGGGATCCTGGAGATTACGGACTGAGAGATTGATCGCCAGGGAAAGTTGAATTCCTGCTTGATGAAAAAGCCGGATTTGCCGGGTTGCTTCTTGTAGTACCCATCGCGTCAATGGAATGATCAGACCCGTTTGTTCGGCCGGCACAATAAATTGGTCCGGCGGGATCAGGCCATGCTGGGGATGCTGCCAACGAACCAGCGCCTCCATTCCGGTCACCGCATTTGTCTTAAGATCGACTATCGGCTGATAATGAAGACAGAGCTGGGTATTGATTGCATCGCGCAATTCTCCCATCAGGCTCAATTTACGGGGATTATGTCGATCGTGGTCAACTGTATAAATCATATGACCGCTTCCCCTTTCTTTCGCGGCATACATGGCCACATCGGCGTGCTGGATGAGAGATTGCGCGTCTGTCCCCTGATCGGGATAGAGTGCGATGCCGATACTGACTTCCACGGCAATGTGAATATCCTGAATCAGAAAAGATTGTTCCAACACCTCA
>JACQBW010000029.1 GCA_016194305.1 Nitrospirota bacterium
GTGTGTTTATATTGCATCCTGATCGACTGAAATTCCGACGGCTTGAAAGTTAGAATTGCCGATTCGGCCGTTTCCAACTTTTGAGAACTGTCAATCGGCTCCGCATAATCATACCTTGCGCCTGCAAACCATCGCTGGCTCAGCTGAACCTCCGCAAAAGTATAAATCCCTACTGATTTTACCGTTTCCGTGAGGGACTCCTTCTGACTTGCAAACCATTCGGTCACCCAGCCAAACGACCGGTAAGTGCCTGTCACGGGCCGTTTCCATTTGTAAGTCAGATCAAAGCTTTCCAGGGTTGTCCGGAATTGTCCATCCGGATCATTAACCCCTGTGGCCCCGGAAAGTCCCCAGTCGATCGCCGAACTCTCATCGAGCTCATGAAACGAATCCAGATGAAGAAGATAGGCCAGATCTTTCGACTGGCCATTATTGAAGCTCCCTTCCGTATTTCCATTCAAAATTTGTATATCGAGTTCCAGAAATTGGTTCCAGGGATTTGGAATGAGTCCGCTGAGAGATCCTCCGGAATCAGACCATTGATCCCCGTTAAAAAGATGGGAAAGCATGATCGGGAGATCGACGAAAGGAAATGCATCGCGATGCATCTTATTGACCTTTCCAAAATGGGTGTGGAATTTTCCCACCTTGGCCTGAAGGGTCCAGGGTAGCGCGGTTGTCGTCAAATACCCCTCCTCAACCCCTGCGTTCCCTTGACTTGGGAAGGAGATCACAAACGTTCCGTTCGTATAGGGATCGATGGCGGCAAGAAGGTTTAACTCGCCTTCCGAAAAGTCAAGTTTGTTCCCGGGATCAGGTAAATTCGCTCCTGCATGACCCACGAAATTCCCGATCATGCCAATTTTTAAATTGGCATTCGGGTTTTGGGGCATTGAAGCGGGCTCTTGACCGAAACTCACGCCGTCAAATAGAAATAGGAATAAAATAATAAGTCGAAGCACGAAGGGTCCTCCTTAAATTGGGGAAGAAGAAATCTGAAACAGGGTCATTGAAGCTGACTGAGAAAAAAATCAGGCGTGAGGAGGTGCCCTTTGGGGAGAATCGTGGAAGAAACTAAAAGGAAAGGCGTGGACAGACGCCAGAACAAGAAGATTTCGGAATTGAAGGGGATTGGTAAAAAAGCAGGTCGCCGAGCCTTCTGTCTGACCGTGACAGAATAATGCACCAATCGTGCATCCCCCGTCTTCCCATAACTCATTGTAGGTATAGATATGAACAACGCCAGAAACGGAGAGAAACAGAAAAAGAAAAAGAGTTGGAATAACAGTCAAAAAGTGGATGCGCTTCTGCCACTGAATGATTTCGATTGAGCGGTTGAGTTGAGACATCGTGTGTGATTATACCCCATGCCGATTCAGAATCAATCAAATATTGAAAAGGAGCACTTCCAGTGCGTCAAGATATTGATAAAATATCCATTTGCGGGTAGATTGAATTCAAATGGACATTGAAAGAATCAGAGATTCACTTATTTACTCTGGATAAAAACTAAACAGGAGGAAAGCAGAAATGCCAAAATTAATAACAGATTCATGGGTCATGGCAGGTGTCAAAGACGTCCCGAAATCGATTTTATTTTATTCCAAGATCGGCTTGAAACCGGCGATGGCCTCGAATTTTTACGCAGAGTTTAATCTGCCCGGCGGCACCGTCATTGGCCTCCATACAGTTGAGAAAAAAAGAGGAGGCATGAAGAAGAAACTTTCAGAAGGCGGCTGGGGGATTATGATACGGGTCAAAAACCTCAAAAAGTTGACGTCAGAGTTGAAGGCTAAGAGGATTAAGTTCAGCAAAATAAAAAGCGCCCCGGGCGGAGCGGATTTTTCTTCCATCAATGATCCCGACGGAAATCGATTGACCTTCGTCGAAATGACAAAAAAGTAGAGAACGGAGAACTGAAACTAACCCCGGAGAAGCTTGCTCAGGCGATCCGCTCTTTCAAGATCATGTTCCATTTGGACCAATCGATATTTCTGACTGGTTTCCAATGCCCGATTCAGGCAATTCAGAGCCAATTCCAGATCGCGCCTCGTTTCATAGACATCGGCCAGACCCCGCAAGGCTTCCACTTCACCCGACGGATTGCCGAGATGATGGTAGTGCATAAATGAGTAATTAAAACAGGTCTCAGCTTTATTTCCGTCCGACGGAATGGCCAATCGCTGGTAGGTCCTTCCCAGCTGATACCAGGACGCGGCCAGTCCTTCTTCATGTCCTGTTTTCTTATGTAATTCGATCGCTTTCTTAAAAAAGAGAATCGCTTGACCGAAATCTCCGGAGTCAAAAGCCAGGAGACCAAAATTACTGTTTAACTGCCCTAAAGAATGATGGTCTTCAGCCTTTTCAAGAAAATCGAGCGCTTCCAAATAATAGGCCTCGGCAAGTTTGGCCTCACCCAGCTCTCTTGAAAGATTGCCCAGATTGACTAAAGTTTGTCCGATCATCCGGACATCGGAAGCCTGATGCTGAAGTTTCAGGACTTCCTCGTAACAGGTTCTCGCCTCTTGCGCCTTGCCTAATACGGCCAGACAATTTCCAAGATTACCCAGAATGACCGTCAATCGCTTCGGATCTCCTCCATTCCTTTCCTGGCTGAGCGCATCTTCAAAACAACTTCGGGCGGTTTCAAACTGGCCACGATGGGCAAAAATCATCCCTTTACGAAAGGAATCGGAAAAATTTTGGGGCGAGATTAGGTCTTCCATGGTAGTAGGGTTATTTTACACAAATAGAAACGGGTAAAGTAGAAAAAAGGAGGGTTACAACGATGATTTTTCGCTTTTTCTTTCGAGATGAAAAAAGGAAACAAGCTGAATCAATGATCTGGCGTGAGAATCCAGTTCCTCTGCCGTCCGGGAAAGCTCTTCAGCCGCCGATGCATTGAATTGCGTTGACTGGCCTACCTGGTTCATCGCTTTATGAATCTGATTGACACCGGAAGACTGTTCCTGGGACGCAACAGCCACTTCCTGCACCAGGTGGGCCGTTTTTTGAATAGACGGAACCAGTTCCTTAAGCATATTCCCAGTACGTTCGGCCATTTTAACGCTGGAGGCGGCAACCGACTGAATTTCCTTGGCTGCCGTCTGGCTACGTTCGGCCAGTTTTCGGACTTCGGTCGCCACCACGGAAAATCCTTTCCCGTGAACCCCCGCGCGAGCCGCTTCGATCGTCGCGTTGAGGGCCAATAAATTCGTTTGATACGCAATCTCCTCGATGATCGTCACCTTTTCAGCGATGGCTTTCATCGCCTCAACCGTCTCCGATACCGCCTGCCGGTTCATTTCGGCGGAAGCAGACCCTTCCATAGCCATCTTTTCCATTTTGCGGCTATTCTCTGCAGTTTGCATGATGGAAGAGTGCATTTCATCGAGACTTGCCCCTGTTTCTTCGACGGATGCGGCCTGTTCTGTGGTCACCTGCGAAAGGGTCTGAGAGGAGGTCGCGACCTGGGCCGCGGCAGAAGCAACAAGACTCGCACCCGTTCGGACTTCGCCAATAGTCGTGGATAACTTGTTCACCATCATATCCAAAGCATTGCCCAGGATATCCCGGCTGGAACGGCTGATCGTCTTGACGCTCAAATTTCCTTCCGATATGCTGACCGCAGCCGCCGCCATGACCCGATTTGTACGAATCATGTTTTGCATGGCTGTCATTAAATGACCCGCTTCGTCGTTCGCGCCCGGTTGAATTTGCACCTCTAAATCTCCTTCGGCAATTTTTTCAGCGATCCCGACCGAATCTAAAATCGGCCGTGTGATTCCCCTAAAGAGAAAGGTCACCCCCAATATAATAAGAATCAGTGCAACCAGACTACAGATAAAAATTGTTTCAATGCTTGATCGCAGACTGGCAGCCATCGCCTCTTTTCCATATCCGAGCTCGACATAACCCAATAATTTCCCCGTTTCATTCCTTTCTCGTATTTCTCTTGAATAGAGCAGCAGCGAATTTGTCTTGAGTGGCTTTTTAATCGTGTCGGTCAGAGGTTTGTGGTCTGCATCTGAAAACAGAATGAATTTCATCTCGGGATCTTTCATCCCTTCTTGCACAAAACCTTCCAGTGCGGAGAGGTCATAGTTCAGGAGATAGTTGGCGCTGATCTGAGATAAAAGACTGGCGGTAGAGTTACCGCGCTCCTCCATCATGGCATAGATGGTCCCCTGATTCATCTTGACAATGATTGCCCCGGAAAGGGAAATCAAAAATAAGGTCAGAGAAAGTGTGGGAACCAGGAACTTTTTTCTGATCGAATTGAACTGGAGGAATTTCTTGAAACTCATGGAACGCTTCCTCATTAATCTGATTTATCCAAGGCCCGGAGATTTTGAAGCATTCGAATAAAAACCGGTATTTAAGAAGTCTATCGCCTAACATTATTTCTGTCAAAGCAGTGTGAAACAGGGGATCTCCCATCGGGCTCCGATTCTACCTCTTGATAAAATATTGGAATATCGTATACTTTGGATGAAAGATAACGAGAAGGGAGCTCTATTATGAAGAAACAGGGTGTCGCCGCATTTCTTTCAGCATTGATCCCCGGAGCAGGGCAAATTTACAACCGTGATTGGTTTAAGGGAACACTCTTTCTGGCAGGATCTTTGATTCTAGGAGCCGAACTCAGAAGAAATCTGCCGATGTCGGCTTTTGCAGCGGGCAAGCCGCTGGCACATTCGGGATTTTATATTTTGCTCGTGATCGGACTCCTCGGACTGTCCGGCTGGTCTGTTATCGATGCTTATCGGAATGATAAGAAATCTTCCACCTGATGGCCGATTTATCTCCCTTCTTTAAAAGAAATCTTATCCGGCCGGGCGATTTAAACGCTTTCTTCGGCCTGATGTTGGACAATATCACCCAGCTCGTCCTCATGTCCGGCATCTTAATCGGGCTATTTGGATATCCCAAGGAAATCGTCTATTCTAAAATGATCCCGGGCTCAGTCATGGGGATTTTAGTCGGCAATCTCGTTTTTTCGGGGATGGCCATCCGGCTTGCGAATAAATCTGGTCGAAACGATGTGACCGCCATGCCTTTGGGAATCGATACCCCTTCTCTTTTCGCCTTTACTTTCGGAATAATCGGTCCCACTTTTCTCCTTCTGCACGACGCCGAACTCGCCTGGAGAGTTTCAACGGCGATTATCGTTCTCGCCGGCCTTTTTAAAATCACGCTCTCCTTTGCGGGAGAAAAGGTCCGGCATTGGGTGCCAAGGGCCGGATTGCTGGGACCGATCGGGGCCATCGCCCTTTCCTTGATCGCTTTTTTCCCGACGCTTAAGATATTCCATCAACCGCTTGTCGGATTTCTCTCGCTCACCATCATCCTGATGACCATCGTGGCGAAAGCCCGTTTTCCATTCAATCTTCCCGGTGCCTTTGCCGGAGTTCTGGTTGGAACGGCACTTTATTACCTCCTGATTGCAACCGGAATTTATCCGCAAGATACGGCTTCGCATGAAAATTTCTGGCACATTGCCTTTCCCTATCCGACAGCCGGATTTGTCGCCGGCATTCCCGGGGCACTATCATACCTTCCTCTGGCACTCCCCTTTGCCCTGATGGTCTTAATCGGCGGAATTGATGTCACCGAAAGCGCTTCAGCGGGGGGCGACGAATACCCGGCAACTCAAATCCTGTTGACCGACGGCATATCGACGCTCTTTTCGGGGTTATGCGGCGGTGTCGTTCAGACCACGCCTTATATCGGACAACCGGCCTATAAAGGCATGGGAGGGGGTGCGGGTTATACCCTGGGAACCGCGCTTTTTATTGGATTGGGAGGCATTTTGGGATATCTTGGTTTCATCGTAAACCTGATACCCGAAACCGCGGTAGCCCCTATTCTTATATTTATTGGTTTGGAAATCACGGCCCAGTCGTATTGGGTTACACCGATCCGGCATTACAAGGCGATGGCGATCTCTTCCGCGCCGATTCTGGCATCGCTTATTTTAATTGAAGTGAATGCCATTCTGGGCGGAACAGGATTTCGCCCGGAAAGTTTGAAGGGAGACGCTGCGTTGACCTATCAACTTCTGTTGACTTTATCTAACGGATTTATTATTACTTCGCTGATCTGGGCCTCCGCTCTCAGCTTTATCATCGATCACCGGTTTAAAACCGGAGCCGCATTCTTCTTTGCGGGAGGAATTTTCTCCTTGTTCGGAATTATCCACTCACCCTTTTCAAATGGTCGAGTCTTTCTTCCCTGGACAGATCCCTCACCCCAGTCCTTCCAAATCTCGGCGGCTTACTTTCTTTCGGGATTATTTTTGTGGGCCGTAAACGGAAGAACGAGCTTGGCGAGCACCGGGAAATGATCCGTCGGATACTTTCCATCCTGGTTATCTTCGTTCTTTTGGATATCCAGAAATCGAAAATGAGAAGTGGCCAAAATCCAGTCCATCTGCTCCTTCATGCCTTTCCCTGAAAAACCATGGTAGGTTTCCGCTCCGTGTTTCGGCTTTCCCAGTTTTTCCCAGACATTCTGAAAGGATCCTTTAATAGAATCAATTTCTATTTTCCCCGTGAAAAGTTCATGTTCCATCGTATCGCAACCCATATTAAAATCACCTACGACAATGGCAGGCAGATCCTGCGGATTGATCTCCTTGATCTTCTCGATCATCAAAAAGGCACTTTCACGGCGGGCCCATGCGGATTGGTGGTCAAAATGGGTGTTAAAGAAAAAGAAAGACTGATCCGTTTCCTTCAGCCGGAAATGGGCATAGGTCACCAGGCGGGGAAAGGCCGCATCCCAGCTCTTGCTGTCCGGGAAACCGGGCGTTTCAGAAAGCCAGAAATTTCCCGCGGTAAGTGGCGTAAAGAGATCTCGCCTGTAAAAAATAGTAGGACATTGCCGCTGGATACTGACCAGCTTTTGGGCGTCCAGGTACGCATATCCCGGCGAAAGACGTGCGATATCATCCAGTTGATCTTTATATCCTTCCTGAGTTCCGATCAGCGCGGGAAGATATTTCTCTATCAAATTAACGACAAGAAATTTTCGGTCATCCCAATGGTTGTCCCAATCCTGGGGGTTCCGGAATCGTAAGTTAATAGTCATCACATTCATCAAACACCCTTATCGGTAGGGCAGGAGGCCAAGCGCCCGAAACCGGTCCGCGACTGAAAAAAGATCAATCTTTACCCCTGATACCGTCGAAAGCATTTTGTACATTAATTTTGGCTTCTTCTGAAGCTGCCGAAATACCCGGTTTCTAATCCAGACCAGGGGTTTCAGATCCGCATTCCAGAACAGGGTCAGCTCATCTCCGAGTCTTTCATAAATCAGAGCCTTCTCTTTTCTGATTTTCTCATAGGGGAGGAGCATTTCGTCACTGAAATCATTCTTGTTGAAACAATGGACAATCGTTTTTGCCAGCGCAACCGCGTCTTCCATCGCCTGATTTCGCCCCTGCGCCACATGGGGATTAAAACTATGAGCAGCATCCCCGAGAAGAGCCGCTCCCGAAGAGACCCACGAGGAAGCGCGAATTCGAAAAACCGGCATCTCATGGACTTGCGACCAGCTGGTTAATTGTTCAAGAGGCTCTTCGAGAATCGAATCAATCGACAACAGCTCTTCCTTCCATGCCGACAGACCTCTTTGCTGAATCGATTGCCGATGGCCTTTTGGAATCAGATAAAGGAGATAAAGGTCTTCACGGGAAACGGGGAAAAGGGCGAGTATTTTCCGGTTTCCGACATAATAACGCGAATCCTGGTTAAATCCCCTGGGACGGGCGAGCCTCGCCGTAAAATAGCTGTCTCGATATTGATGGATTGAAGCGCGGATGCCGAGCGCAGTTCGAACTTCCGATTTTCCACCATCTCCTCCCACGACCATTTTTCCGGAAAGTTCGACCTGTTTTTCTCCCTGACTTGCAATAATACCGACCACTTCTTCTCCGTTCCGGATTAACTTTTTAAATTCCGTATTCCACAAGACCTCGACAAAACCGGTCTCGAGGGCCTTTTGAAGCAGCAAGGATTGCAAATGATAGGGAGAGGCAATCAGGGCATAATTGAACGGAGCAGGAAGAAGATCGTATCGAATGTCGCATAAAAAAGGACCGGTCATTTCATAGAAATGAAACACTTTCACGGAATAACTGTGGTGTCGGATCTCTTCCAGAATTCCGAGTTCCGCAAGAATCTTCAAACCGTTGGGCTGGAGAATTTCACCTCTTTGATGAGCAATGAGCTCCTTGTTCCGTTCGACCAGGCTAACATGAATTCCCTGACGGCCGAGTATCATCGCCAGCATGAGACCGGCAATCCCTCCTCCAACGATCACGATATCGGTACTCTTTTCTTTAATCGGATTCGTCATCATTTAAAAAAGGGATTGTGTTCCCTCTCCTCTACCACCGTCGTCGCGGGACCATGGCCCGGAAAAATAACCGTCTCGCCGGGAAGATTCAGCACCTTCTCTTTGACTGAAAAAAGAAGCTGGGGATAGGATACGGGCGAATAGGCGCGTCCCAGAGAGCCGGCAAATATGGAGTCTCCAAAAAATCCATAGGGAGGGGCTGAAAACGGAAACTCTGACGGGGAGGTAAAATACCCTCTTCCTCCCGCAGTATGCCCGGGAACTTCCAAAACATTGAAGGCGATCTCCCCCACGACAATTTGATCTCCCTCCTTGACCACGCGGTCTTTACCTGAATCCCACACATGACCCAATTGCCCAACTTCTTCCTGACTGACATAGACCGGCACTTTTATATTTCTTAAGATCTTTTCCAGCCCGCCGATATGATCCTGGTGGGTGTGGGTCAGAAAAATATGTTTTAAATTCCAGCCATGGTGACTGAGAGCCTCCAGCATTCCCTCCGGATTATTCGCAGTGTCGATCATCACCGCATCGCGGCTCCCGAGATCCACTACCAGATAACCTTTTACTTCATAGGTTCCAATGTGGCCCACCAGGGTCAGGACATTCTTGACCGCGGCTGAGGGCACCGGACTCGGGAAATACTCCCGGGTGACAATTTTCAACAATCGGGAGGGGGTTAAGTGAAGGAGTTCTGCGAAGAGATTGCACTCCTGCGGAGAGGGATTTTTGGCATAGGCCTCTAACTGAGTGACTTCCAGTTTGGTCATGCCGGTGGCCTTTGAAACCTGGTCAACCGAAAGTCCCAGGCCAGCTCTCGCTTTTAAAATAATGTCCCCAAACTCGTCTTCTAAGTTCACCGATCGTCCTGAAAAAGAGAGATTTTAGAATATCAAAAGAGTGCTTTTTTCACAAGCAACTTGAGCGGCTCGGGAAACCGCCTGAACAGAAATGAAGGATTATGACGGGGGTGTCATTTCAATTGGAAGGAACTGCTTTTTATTTGAATTGCAGGCTTTGCAGGCGGGCACCACATTCCCTTTATTATTTTTTCCTCCGCGGCTGATCGGAACAATATGGTCCATCGTCAATTCGGCGGGACGAAATCTCTGGTGACAGTAATAACAGAGCCCCAGGCTTTTCTTTCGTTTCCACCATTGGGAAGCTCTCAATTCACGGGCCTTGTTTTTCTCTTTCCGGATCTCCTCCTCAGAAATTTCCGTTATAAAATACTCTTCCATGCTCCTCATTTTATCTGAATTAAAGTGTCAAAACAACCGCCCTGACTCCTCCATTTCCCGATTGAACAGGTTGAAATAACGAATCCGTTTCACCTATAGTGAATACGAACCGGAGTCTTCCCGTGCAACCGTATTTTGAGTTTCCCGAATCATTCATTAAAATCATTGAAACGCTTTCTTTACGAGAGAGCGGCCATCATCGAACGGAAGATTTTCTGAAGAAAGTCTCTCCTGAAATCGGAAGACTTTCCGATCTGTTCAATCAAAAACGGGGTGCTTCTCCCCTATCCACGACTCTCACATCCGGAGAATATCCTCTGGCCTATCTTTCCTACTTTCTCCCGTCCAATCTTTTCAAACTACCCGCAATCCTGCTCGATTTCAAGAGATCCCACTCCAATCACCCCTTTTTTTTAGAGGACAGTGAGACCGCTTTAAAAAACCCTTTTCGCATCCTTGATTTAGGTGCCGGACCCGGGACTCACGGACTCGGACTTCTTGATTTCTGCGGACGGCATCCTGAACCCTTTTTGAGGAACCGGACCGTTGAATATCTCGCGGTCGATCAGGACTCTCGCATGCTCGGGTATCTCAAACAGCTATTTTCCCAATATACCCGGTTTTTGGAAACGGTCCTGGCGGAAAGAGCTATTCGCTTTATTCCTCGGACGATTCAGGAAAAAGTGACAACGAAATTTTCCGAATCAACCGGCGGGTTCGAAATGATTATTCTTGGAAATTTGCTGAACGAAATGATCGAAAACGGCGACTCCCTTTCTGCTCTGTCAGAATGGATCCGGAATCTCATGACCCTCTTGACTCCCGAAGGAATTATTTTCGTCATTGAGCCCGCGCTTCGAAAAACATCCCGAAACCTGCTCGCGCTGAGAAATCTAATTGTGATGCAAGACTCGGCCTCAATCATCGCTCCCTGCCTTCACCAGCATCCCTGTCCGATTATGGAACCCCAGGGCTCGGAAAAAGACTGGTGCCATCAGGAGAAAGAATGGGGTGCACCCGCCTGGATTCAGAACATCGATCAAAGAATCGGACTGAAAAAAGATGCTCTGAAATATTCCTACTTGATCCTCTCCCGGCCGGGAAAGGCTCCCCATCACTCCAGTCAGCAATGGAGAATGGTAAGCGAAATCATGACCACGAAAGGTAAAAAGGAAGCCTTTCTCTGCAATGAATCGGGAAGATTGCGGTTCTATCTTCTGAATCGAGAAGTCCGCACTTCGAATCAGATCTTTCGGGACCTGAAAAGGGGGGATTTAATCTCAATTGATCGCCCTGACGATCTGCCAGGAACGCGCATTTTACCGCTCTGGAGAGTCAAAAAATCAGATTGAAGATTGACTTTGGCAGGAGGATTATATAAGATAACTAAACATGAATATCAATCCTGTTCCCGAGTCTATCAATATAGAAATCATCTCTGTTTAAACTTCATTTTTCCCGATACAATTAAAGAATTATTAAGGAAAAAACATTCATGAAATATGCAGTTGAAGAAATTACTCCCGTAAAAAAGACACTATCCGTAGAAATCCCGGAAGAAGTAGTAAGAGAAGAGATTGCACATGCCTATTCCCATCTTAGCAAGACAGCCAAGCTTCCCGGATTTCGAAAAGGGAAGGTCCCGCAAGCAATTCTCGAGAAGAAATTTTCTGAAGAAGTGAAAGATGACGTGCTGAAAAAGTTAATTCCAGACTATTATCATCGGGCGGTTGAGGAATCGGGATTAGATCCTATTGAATACCCCCAGATTGAAAAGGTTGCCCTGGAAAAGAATGCACCCCTCTCCTTCAAGGCTACTGTTGAAGTCCGACCTCAATTTGAATTAAAAAATTATATCGATCTTCCGGTCAAAATCAAGAAACTGGAAGTGAATGAGGAAAATGTCAATCATAGCCTGCAATCCTTGCGGGAGATGCAAGGCGCGCTCGAACCATGGGACGCTGAGCACGCGATCGAGGAAAAGGATTTCGTTACCCTGGACTTTGAAAGTTTTATCGACGATAAACCGATGGAAGGGGGAAAAGCCGATGGGTACTCCGTTGAAATCGGGTCGAAAGCGCTCATACCCGGATTCGAGGAGCATCTGATTGGAAAAAAGAGAGGGGAAAAGGTTGAATTTAAACTGACGCTTCCCAAGGGGATCAAACCTGCAGTTAACGAAGGAAAAGAGGCCCTTTTTAAGGTGACTGTTAAGGAGATCAAGAAAAAGCTTCTCCCGGAACTCGACGCAGAGTTTGCCAAGGATTTTGGTCTCGATTCAATTGAAACTCTGAAAAGCAAGCTGAAAGAAGAGCTGGTCGCACGTTTTAAAAGAGAAAAAGAATCTCTCCTGAAAAATGAAATCATTAAGAAACTGAATGAACAACATGAATTGGAACTTCCTCCAGGATTGATTTCAAGGGAACTCGTCCGCATTCTCCGCGGTATGAGAGACGAGGAGATTCGACGCGAAGGATTGACCGATTTTGAATCGATTAAGAAGAAATTTGATCCGCTGGCCCGTGAAAGGGTCAAAGGGGGGCTCATCTTGTATGCCGTCGCTCAAAAAGAGGGACTCTCTGTCGCGGAACAAGAGGTTGAACACGAGATTCAACTGATTGCACGCGAAGCAAAAATAAAACCCGAAGAGGTAAAAAAGAATATTATGGAAGTCGAAGGGACGCTTTCGGGAATTGAATCCCGGCTTCTGGAAGACAAGACGCTGGTTTACCTGATTTCAAAAGCCAAAATCGAAGAAGAATAGCGTTAGGCAACTGGCTTTGCCAGTGCGTAACGCGGGGTTCGGGGGCATTGAGCGTTGTTCGCGCAGGCCCCTGAATAAGATAGAGGGGAGCTAAACAAATTATGTTAGTACCGATGGTTATCGAACAAACAAGCAGGGGAGAGCGGGCCTATGACATCTATTCCCGCCTTCTAAAAGACCGGATTATTTTTATTGGAGCACCCATTGATGATGTCTTCGCTAATCTGATTATTGCCCAGCTTCTTTTTCTAGAAGCGGAAGATCCCCAGAAGGATATTAATTTATATGTCAATAGTCCGGGAGGCCTGGTCACGGCCGGCCTGGCCATTTATGACACGATGCAATATATCCGCCCTGACATTTCGACAATCTGCATCGGGCAGGCCGCCAGCATGGGAGCTCTGCTTCTCTGTGCCGGTGCAAAGGGAAAGCGGTTTTCTCTTCCCAATTCGAGAATTATGATTCATCAGCCCCTTGGCGGATTCCAGGGCCAGGCCACCGACATTGAGATCCATGCCAGAGAGATCTTGAAAATGAGAGAGCGTCTCAACGAGATTCTGGTGAAACATACCGGACAGCCGATGGAGAAAATCCAGGTCGACACGGAACGGGATTATTTTCTGTCTGCTGCTCAATCAAAAGAATATGGCCTGATCGACGAAGTGATTGAAAAAGCGCCTCAGGATAAAAAAGGGAAGTCAGAAGAGGGAATGTAATGGCAAAACAAGATAAAATCAGCGATGGTTTGAAATGTTCATTCTGCGGAAAAAGCCGTGAAGAGGTCAGAAAGCTGATCGCGGGACCCACGGTATATATCTGCGATGAATGTATTGATCTGTGCAACGATATCATTGCTGAAGAATGGGAAGAAGGAAAAGAGGCCGTCACTTCCAAGCTTCCCAAACCGGCGGAAATCAAGAAAATTCTTGATCAGTATGTCATTGGACAGGATCGGGCAAAAAAAATTCTTTCCGTCGCGGTTCATAATCATTACAAGAGGATCAGCGCAAAGGTGGAGGCCGATGACGTCGAGCTCCACAAAGGGAATATCCTGATGATCGGTCCGACGGGAACCGGAAAGACCTTGTTGGCTCAAACGCTGGCCAAGATTCTCGACGTCCCTTTTACCATTGCCGATGCCACCACGCTCACCGAAGCGGGATACGTGGGAGAAGACGTTGAGAATATTATTCTAAAACTTCTTCAGGCGGGGGACTATGACGTCGAACGGACTCAGCGCGGCATTGTCTACATAGACGAAATTGATAAAATCAGCCGAAAGAGCGATTCACCTTCGATTACACGAGATGTTTCCGGCGAAGGCGTACAACAGGCGCTTTTAAAATTAATTGAAGGGACCGTTGCCAATGTTCCTCCGCAGGGAGGCAGAAAACACCCCCATCAGGAATTTATCCAGATTAATACTTCCAATATTCTATTTATCTGCGCAGGCGCCTTTGTCGGGTTGGACAATATCATTGAACAGAGGAAAAACAAGAAATTGATGGGATTCGGTGCCGATATCAAAGGGAAAAATGAACGGAAAGTGGGAGAACTTCTGGCCAGCGTCCAACCGGAAGATCTCCTGAAATATGGTTTGATTCCAGAATTTGTCGGCCGTCTTCCTGTTATCGCGACGCTGATGGACCTCGATGAGACCGCACTCATCCGGATTCTGACAGAACCGAAAAACTCCCTTTTGAAACAGTATGAAAAACTCTTCTCCTTTGAAAAGGTGAAACTTCGTTTTACCGAAGCGGCAGTTTCGGCGGTGGCCCGTAAAGCACACGCCCAAAAAACCGGTGCGAGAGGATTGAGGGCCATTCTCGAAGAGGTGATGCTGGACGTCATGTATGAACTCCCCTCCCTGAAAAACGTGCGGGAGTGTCTGATCACGGAAGAGACAATCTCCGGAGCCGGGAAACCAATCCTTTTTTATGAAAATGAAAAGGGAGTCAAATCTGCTTAAAACCCTTTCCTTCGGCCAGATGGTTCAATCGTTGGCCATTTTTTTTCTCGCCGTTTTTTCTATTTTTGGCTGCAGCCCTCATCAGAAACCCTCTGATAAATCGCTTAAAATAGGCATTGAAGCGGGACCTCCTCAGTTAGACCCCAGGCTGGCAACCGATGCTTATGCTCAACGGATCGGCTCCCTCCTCTTCAGCCGGCTGGTGCGCCTCGATTCTTCATCCCAGATAAGGGGAGACCTTGCGGAATCGTGGGAGATCCCCGGTCCTACCCGCTATGTATTTCATTTAAGAAAAAACCTCCAGTTCAGCGATGGATCTCCCCTGACTTCCGAAGACGTCAGATTTACCTTTGAATCAATCCTTGACCCACGCACCGCTTCTCCACACAGAAAAACCTTTGAAGCCATCGATCACATCGAGACCCCGGATCCTGAAACCGTTATTTTTTATCTTAAAAAACCGTACGCTCCTTTCCTTTTCAATCTCACCATGGGAATCGTTTCAAAAATATCGGGAAACAGCGTTGAAAGCGGGCCTTACCAGCTTCGAGAATGGATTCCGGATGAAAAGCTCGTCTTAAAAAGCAACAGCCATTACTACGGCACGCCGGCTCGAATCAAAGAGATTATCATCAAGATTATTCCCGAGGACACTATCCGAGAGATGGAACTTCAGAAGGGGAGCCTTGATTTTCTTGAGAATGCCCTCCCCCCTGATTTTCTCCCCTTCCTCGAGAAAGATTCTCATTTTACCGTTTTCAAAACAGAAGGGACGACGTATGCCTATCTGGGATTGAATCTTCAAGATCCGATTCTCTCAAGAAAAAAGGTGCGTCAGGCGATGGCCTATGCCATTAATCGGGAAATCATTATCGATGAAGTTTTAAAAGGACTGGGAAAACCGGCGACAGGACTGATCCCCGCCTCTCACTGGGCGTATTATGGGGATGTTGAAAAATATGCCTATGCTCCGATGAAAGCCAAAAAACTCCTGGATGAAGCGGGTCTGATCCTTCCCCCCGGGGGTGAGCCGCGGTTTAAACTGATATTCAAGACTTCCCAGAATGATCTTTCAAAACGAATCGGAGAGGTCATACAACAGCAGTTCAAAGAGGTCGGCATTCAGATGGAGATCCGGACCTATGAGTGGGGCACATTCTATTCAGATATCAAATCGGGTAATTTTCAACTCTATTCGCTGCGTTGGGTCGGCATTCAGGATCCCGACATCTATTACGATCTTTTTCATTCCTCCAGTATTCCGCCGCTCGGCGCGAACCGGGGTCATTTCAGCAATGCTGAAATTGATCGTCTGGTCGAAGAAGGCAGGGTTACTCTGGACCCGGAGAAACGAAAAATCATATATGAGAAGATTCAAAAAATCATTTCAGAAGAGCTCCCCTATATCAATCTCTGGACCTTCTCCAATGTAGCGGTCTTAAAGAAGGGTCTCAAAGGATTTATTTCTGACCCCTCCGGTGATTTCTTTCATCTCAAAGAATTATATTGGGATTAGTGAGGGGGATAGATGAAATTGTAGGAACAGGTATAGGAATAAAAAGAAGTCACTCCAAAAATACCGAGCTCGGTGGTATCATGAGTCGTAACGTTGTGGAGGACTTGTCCGGGGATAATCGAAGGTGCATCCAGAAATACCTTTTCCCAGCATCTCAAGGTATAATCGCCATTGTCCTGTAATACTCCCAGTCTCAGGTCAGTTTCAACGACATTAGGTGTGGTAGGAGAGTTAACAATCCTCGGTTCGTACATTGGAAAAGGAACCGGATCATAATAAAGCGTCAAGGTCAATTTTTGTCCAGGAATTAAATTAGGGACCAAAACGGGAGAAAATGAATAGAGCGCGTGATCCGGCCCCGGCGGATCCGTATCCGGTGAATTAGTTAGCCCTAAGTAATAGACCGGCCCCCCTTTTGGACTGATCCTATACAATACAATTTGAAAAGTGGTATCGGCACTCAGGGCGGTTTGGGAAATCGAAAGCTTGGCCATCCCGTCAGGTGTAATGATGATCGCACCCTTCTTATGGTCGACTATCACTGGCAAATCCGAAATGATGACCGGTAAAGGAAGATTGGGGTCATGGCCGTTGCCCGGGGCACCTAAGCCACATCCGGCGATGATAAAAAAAAAGAGGACAAAGAGTTTCTGTTTGACAGCATTGGAAAACATGGATTTTAGAGGTAAGGGAGTACAATTTTCCCTTCGATCAATAATTGATCTATCTTACCATATTCTTCCAAAGTTCCCAAATCTCTCCAAAACCCTTGCATTTCAAGTCCATTCAGGGCTTGTTCCTGAAGCAAAAGATCAATATAAGTATCTGTAATTGAATGGAAAACATCTTCAGGAATCGCGTGAAGCAGATCGGGTTCAACCAGATGAATTCCAGTAAACATCAGCTTCTTTAATTTGCCTGAGAAAGTCCCCCCTTTTCTTAAAATGGTCCGAATCCTGCCATCGGAATCTATTTCGATGGGTCCATAGCGATCCGCATCCGGGTCTTCCCGTAAAACGAGACTCGCCAGACCTTTTTTTTGTTCATGAAATTCGATTAATTGATCTAATGGAAAGCCGGTCAGAATATCCGAATTAATCACCAGAAACGGGTCTGCTCCGAGATATTTTTCCAGTTTTTTGATTCCTCCGCCCGTCCCCAAAATGGTGGACTCCTCTGAATAGGTAATCTTTACGCCCAAGACGCTTCCATCACCTAACGCTTGCTTGATGTTCTCGCCCAGGTGATGGAGATTCATATAAATATCGGTTATTCCATAATATTTAAGATACCGGAGTGTATAGGAGACCAGCGGTTGGCCATTGAGGGGAATCAGGGGTTTTGGAGTGGTAAGCGTCAGAGGGCGGAGACGGGTGCCGAGACCAGCCGCAAGGACAAACGCTTTCATCAGGCAAGCTCGGGAAGATAGCGGAGTAAAACTTCTCGAAACAATTTTAATTCAGGATATTTTCTTATGTTAATGGATATATCTTTCAGGGCCTTGGGAACATATTTTAAAAAATTTGGATTCTTTTTAACGCGGTCGATGAAGACAAACCGGCCGGCGGCTTTCATGTTTCGTTGAAGAGAGACCAGGTCGAAGAGATATCTGAACTGAAGCCGGTTAATGGAGATATGATCCTCCTTCTCTTTACGGGCAAGATAATATTCCAGAAGTTCATCAATCAGCTCTTCAGGAAGAGTCATGTAACAGTCTCTCAGAAGAGAAGCGAGGTCGTATTGAGGAGGTCCCAACAATGCATCCTGAAAATCAATCACCCGGAGGGCTTCTTTCTGAACCATCAGATTTCGCGAATGATAATCCCGGTGGACCAGAACAGACGCTTCCGAGGAAATGAGCGTCGCAATGCGATGAAAAGTTTCTTTCAAGACTACAGAATCATCGAGAGAGACGGTCCGGTTGGACTTCTTTTCGACTCCGTATTCGCGGAAATGTTCAAATTCCCAGACCAGCAGGGGATGGTTGTAACTTCTTTCAAATGCGATACAGGAACTTGCCTTTTTTTCGCACCTCTGCAAATGAATTAATGTATCAATCGCGCGCCGGTAATATTCCCGAAATTCTTTATCCGACCTTTTTTTAACGACCTCTTCGAAAGTCAGATCCCCCAGATCTTCAAGATAAACCAGTCCATTGATTTGATCGTGATAGTATACTTCCGGAACCGCGATACCAGAAGCCGAAAGATATCTTTGGATATTCAAGAAAGGGAGTTCCGCAATTTTAACTGAACCGCTCTCCTTTTCTTCAGATTGTTTAAAAGGTTCCGGTTCGGCCAAAACCATGATAACCAGACTTCGACGGCTTTGATTGTTCAACCGAATATCCAACCGGATATAGGAACGGTTCGAAGCATCGCCGGTAAGAGGGGTCAGGTTGACGCTCGTCGCTTTGGGTTCAATTTCTGTCTGGATCTGCTTAAGAAGATTTTCGGGAGTCAGCTCGGGACGATTCAATTTCATGCTATAATTTTACATGAAAAGGAAGTCAAGTCAATTGAAAGAGCCTTGCAAATGTGGAATAATGCAAGAACTCCGGGGGCTAAGAACAGATTTGAGTTCATATATTATCCGAAGGATTTTGCTCGTTATTCCTGTCGTTCTTGGCGTTGTGACACTGGTCTTTTTCTTGATTCATCTGATCCCTGGAGACCCGGTCGATATTATGCTTGGAGAGAATGCTTCGGCGGCAGATCGAGTCAGTCTGACCCACGCACTCCATCTCAATGAACCGTTGGGCATACAATATCTTCATTTCCTGGGCCGATTGTGTCATGGAGACCTCGGCATGTCTCTTCATTCGAAGAAGGCTGTGCTCCCCACGATATTGGGCCGTTACCCCAATACCCTGGAACTCGCCCTGTTTGCCATGGCCATCGCTATCTTGATCGCACTGCCTCTCGGAACGCTTTCGGCGCTGAAACAACATTCGATCGTCGATTCGTGCTCCCTGTTTTTTTCCCTCTTAGGAGTCTCACTCCCCAACTTCTGGCTTGGTCCATTGCTCATCCTGCTTTTCTCGGTTCAATTTGACCTGTTCCCGGTATCCGGAAAAGAAGGATTCATGGATTTTGTTCTTCCCGCAATTACGCTCGGCCTCGGCATGGCCGCGATCTTAACCCGGATGATCCGTTCATCTCTTCTGGAAGTCAAGAATCGCGAGTATATTCTCTGTTCACGGGCAAAAGGAATTCCCCAGATTCAAGTAGTCCTTAAACATACTTTGAGGAATGCCCTCATTCCGGTCGTAACCATTGTCGGGCTTCAATTTGGAGGACTCCTTGCGGGGTCGATCATTACTGAAACGATTTTTTCCTGGCCCGGCATCGGCCGGCTGACGGTTCAGGCGATCAGTGCCCGGGATTATCCCTTGGTACAGGGATGTGTGTTAATGATTTCTCTCACCTATGTCTTTATCAATCTCGGGACTGACCTCCTTTACGCTTTTATAGATCCGAGGATAAAATACCAGAAATGAAAATCACAAAAAATAAATTTGCCGTGATCGGGTTCTGCCTTTTGGTCACATTTATTTTGGCCGCACTTTTTGCGGTTCAGATTGCCCCATTTGACCCGTCGGAACAACACCTTCAGGAAGGGCTCAACGGGCCATCGACCCACCATCTGCTCGGACAGGACAAACTGGGCCGGGATATTCTGAGCCGGATGATATACGGCTCGAGAATTTCGCTACTGGTAGGATTATCTGTCGTCTCAATCTCGTTGATGGTTGGACTATTGATTGGATCCATCGCAGGTTATTTCGGCGGAGTCCTGGATGAAGTCATCATGCGACTTGTCGATGTTTTCCTCGCTTTTCCCGGAATTCTTCTCGCCATCGCCATCACAGCGGTACTCGGACCCAGCCTTCGAAACGTGCTGGTAGCCCTCTGTATTATGGGGTGGGTCGGGTATGCCAGAATAATCCGGGGGCAGATCTTGTCAGTCAGGGAACTGGAATATGTCCAGGCGGCCCAGGCAAATGGCGCTTCGACATTCAGGGTCTTGATCCGGCATATTCTTCCCAATATCATGGCCCCTGTTATAATTGAAGCAACCTTTGGAATGGCCGGGGCAATTATCGCAGAAGCGGGTCTGAGTTTCCTGGGATTGGGTGTTCAACCCCCTACTCCCAGCTGGGGTTCAATGCTGGCGGAAGGGAGACAGTTTCTTCTCCTGGCGCCTCATTTAACCACCTTCCCTGGAATCGCAATCATGTTGACGGTACTCGGACTGAATTTTGTCGGTGACGGAATGCGAGATGCAATGGATGTCCGCCAGAGTAACGTTCCTTGAATAAGATTCCTGAACCAAGTATTCCCTGGCATGTTTATATCCTGCGCTGCGCAGACAACACCTTTTATACGGGAATTGCCAAGGATCTCGCCCGCCGAATATCAGAACATCATTCCGGCACAGGGGCTAAATATACTCGCGGGAGAGGGCCTGTCACTTTAGTCTATCAGGAAAAGGCTGAAGATCTCGGGTCGGCGCTACGACGGGAACGTGAAATTAAAAAATTGACTGCGGCCAAGAAAAAAATGCTGGTTGTCTCTTAAAACTTTTTTCCGCCATGTCGATGGGGACGACTCTTGTTGTATTCGTGTTTGGCTACCAGGGCGTCGGCCACCCGCCATTTTCGATTGGCAGACATATCCATGATCCGGATGATGACATCCGCCAGTTCAACCTCCACACTGCTAAAATCGGAGAGCTTATTGTCCGGGGGATTTCCCTTTCTCAGGGCTTCGAGTGCTTCAGATAATTCTGAATGCATAAGAGCAATCGCCTCTCCATTATTCCTTTCCTGATCCCACCATCCTTTTTCAACGGCAAGTGCATGGACCTTTGTTTCCAAATAACGATAATTTTCAACAAAAGCCTTTTCCGAAACCGTCTGTTCTGACGTCGTCACTTTCACTTCCAGGATGGGATCCATCATTTTCTCCAAATTTACCTAAAAACTGAATAAATAAGAATCTGAGAGGAATTATAGAGATAATATAAAGAAAAAGATAGACACGAAACGAAACAATTGTGCCAAAGCAGGTATTAAAAAACTAAGCGGGTGGATCAATTCATTTCTTGAATTTTGGATGAACGGAGCATTAGAATGAAGTGAGGCTCATCCATGCAAGAGGCTCACTCATCTTAAGAATTGAGTAAGATAATGTCTTCCAGAATTGTTCTAACTCTATTGATACTGCTCTCCGTCATTCTCACTTCGATTCCTGCCCATTCGACCCGATTATATTCATGGAAAGATGATCAAGGCATGTTGACCCTTTCCGATGATCCCACCTTTGCTCCAAAAGGGGTTCATGTGGAGATAGCGTCGGACTATCCTGACTTGCATGTCGCCAATGAAATTGACTTGACAGTAACGGAGGCCATGACGCCGGACCATACCTCTCAGAAAGTTTCTCAAGGGGAATTTGCCCTTCAGTTGGTAAAGGAACTCGGCTTTGGTCAGATCTCAGCTGAAAAAAAGGCGGGCACGTTACTCAACACTTTTCGGATCTCGCCTCCTCTGGGTCAGTGGAAGCTGAATCAAGTCATGACTCTGGAACTGACAGTGCGCCTGCGGAAATTGACCGAAGCGGCAGCAACGGCAAAAAGAATTCCGCTCACATCGGAGGAGGTCCTCATCGCATTTGACACAGCGGCCGCCCTCCTCAATTTGAACGTACCCGGGGGATCACCTCGCGAGAAAATCTTGTCTCCTTCCGTTCCGGTGCCCTTAGAATCACCAACCGTGCCAGCGGAACCTTCTCTGCCCGGAAATCATCCCGCTTCCGCGGTCATTCCAACAGTTGAGGTATATCCGTCCAACAATTATTTCTATACGACTTATTTTGTTCCCTCACCCCGTACCGGATCATTTGAGAATCATCCTCATCACTCGGGTGGGATCGATTCAGGACATAGAGACGATCACATCCCGTCGCCGAAAGACAATCAGACGATCTCCCCAAGTCCGTTTATCTCTCCCCTTGGCTCTTTAATTTCTCCTGTTGGGAGAGTGACTGACTCTTTCCTGGCGATCAAATAGAGCCACTCGTAATATTGACCACCGCGTCTTGGGAACTTACTCTGTATTTGGGAGATTTTCAAAATCTTATCCGGGTCTTGTCAGGTTAAAAGAGTGTAACACCCCATTCCATTCAATAAAAAAGCCTGACACCTTTTAAAGGGTATCAGGCTTAAAATAGCAAATCGTTTCATCGGCTAAGCCGCTTTTTTCATCCCTTCTAATGGACTTTTCTTTTTACAGTCATTACAGCTAATAAAAAATTTGCCATGTGACTGCGAAGCGGTTGTGTTGACTGAATTGCATTCCGGACATCGATGTAATTTTTTAAATTCCGATATATTTTCTGCCATTTTATTTCTCCCAATTTATTGAATTTTGAGTAATTTGCCATGCTCCCTTTGGCCTCTTTAGCTCAAATGGCCCAATCTTATCGATATTCGTGTGAAGGATGACCGCATTTTTCGCAGATGGCAACATAAAGACAGGAATTCTCTTTTAGATCACATCGGAAGGAAAGTCTCGCACCCTGGTGACGACATTTCTCACAGCGCAAACTTTTTAGTTCTTTTTCCAGGTTCGGGTGCTTATTCGCCAGATTTTTGGATTCCGTCGTGACCGCAAAGGTGTGATGACAAGCCAGACAGCGGGCATCATATTGGCACTCTTCATAGCCGACCTGGCATTGTAAAACGAGGTCAAAGTTTGATTTGTTACATTGAGGACAAGCGATTCGAGAAAGTTCTTTCTGAATTTCGGTCACTTGATCAATCATCTTCCCACCTCCTTTTCCCAGCTTTAATTATAGGATAAATGGTGATTCTGTCAAATTTATAAATTAAAACTGTTTAAAAACAATAGGTTATGTAATATTAATGATTAATGGAAATAAGAACAATAATGGGCACCTGGCCCATTTAATGGATCTATTGCGGGAGAATAGAATAAAGTCGGGTGATCTTTCCCTAGATTGACGGACACCGTTCGTGTTTACTAAAAACATCGAAGGTTACTAACGCAAATCTTTGAATATGGATCCGGGGGTTTTTCAGAATCAAATCTCTCTTTCCCTGATTTGCAATAGTATTTAGAAATAGGATATAAATTGACATTATGGTAAGTCCAAAATCAAAAGAAATCGTTGAGTCCCAGCAAAGAGACTGGAACCGAGTCGCGAAAGGGTGGGAAAAGTGGGACACCCTGATCGACCGGAATATGTCGTTTGTAAATTTTCGACTAGTTGGGGACGCCAGACTTCGATCAGGCTTTAGAGTTCTTGATTTGGGCTCAGGCACCGGCTATCCGGCGCTCTTGGCAGCTCAGGCCGTAGGAGAAACAGGAAGAGTCATTGGTCAAGACCTGGCCGGGGACATGCTCCAGGTCGCCCGGGAAAAGGCGAAGACTCTCGGATTGGAGAATATCAGTTTTCGGACGGGTGATGTGACCGTTCTATCTTTTGAAGATCAATCTTTTGACGCCGTCATCAGCCGTTTTTGCTTGATGTTTCTTCCTGAGATTCCAAAGGCTGTCGGGGAAATTGCCAGGGTATTGAAACCCGGAGGGTATTTGTCAGCAGCGGTCTGGGCTGCTCCCGAACAAAATCCCTACCTGCGGCTAGCTATGGATACCATCAAAAAGTTTACTAACCTGCCTCCCCCTGATCCCGAACACCCCGGAATTTTCAGGCTTGCCAAGGAGGGAGACCTTCTCGGAATGGCCAAACAGGCCGGATTGATCGGAATCTCCGATGACACACTTGAAGGGGTTTCAGTTTTCAAGGATCCGGAAGAATTCCATGGGAGTTTGATGGACATGGCTGCGCCAATTCAAAATATCATTGAGAAATTCACTCCTGAACAAAAAAACGCTCTTGAAAAAGAGATTAAAACCGATGTAGCTCGTTATGCTTTTGGTAAAGAGATTCACCTTCCGATGACCATTCGAATGGTCATCGCTCGTAAGCCTCTATGACTCACCACTAAAATTAGAGAAATTTAAGATCAAGAGACCTGCCCGAAGTCAGCATTCAGCCCAATTTAATTTCATCGCACCTTTCTGCCTGGAATAAATAATCCAAATATAGTCTCACCGGGCATCGGCGGTTTTGATTTGATATATATATAATACATAGCTATAGCATAGACATAATTGAGTCTGAGTAGGATGAACGAAAAAATGAATCTAATCGTCAAAAACACGGGATTTGGTTTGAGGAGGCCCAACAGGTTTTTGACGATCCAAAAGGTTTGGAATTTTAGGATGAGGACTGCTCAAACGACGAGGACCGCTTTATTTTGTTGGGATTGAGTGGATTTACTAGAGTTTTGGTCGTTGTATTTTTCGAAAGAAAGAAGCATGACATTATTCGAATCATTTCGGCTAGAAAAATGACGAAAAAGGAAATTAAAAGATATGAAGAAGGAATAAGATTTTTCTAAAATGAAAGCTGTAAAAAATCCTGATGCCTCAAAAAAGAAAGCTATCGGGATCAATCTTAGCTCAGAGGTTATTGACTATTTCAAAGGTCTTTCTAAAGAAGAAGAGATTCCTTATCAAACTTTGATTGATTTTTACCTGCGTGAATGTGAAAGCCGAAAAAACAACCAGAAGTTGAATGGGCATGTATCCGGGAATCCAGAATGATTTTATGAATCTGGCAAAAGAATCATAGGATTTCCATGTTGGGTAGTGATGAGGGTATGCGGGACGAGGGTCATAAAGATTCTTAAAAAAGTCCATGAAATACTTTTTCGCGATTCATAATTCCGATCGTTCTAATATTAGTCCAATCACACTAAACAACTCAAATACTTCCAGGAATCTTCAAATCCACCTTTCCTCATTTTATCCAAGATTACATTTGGCAATCCTCATTATAACAGGAATATAAAATTGCATTGTCGCAAACAATGACTGTACACTTCGCAGATGAAATTCCCTTTTACTTTAGATCAATTTCTTGAGGTCTTTGAAAAATATAATCGGGCAATTCAGCCAATTCAATTTGTTGCCTACATCCTTGCGATAGGAGCAATTCTGGTATCCATTAAGAGAATATCTCAGACCGATAAGATTATAACTGGAATTCTGGCTGCTTTTTGGTTATTGATGGGGTTTGTGTACTTCATCGGGTATTTCAGTGTGATAAACAGGGCCGCTTATTTGTTCGGAGCCTTTTTTATCATTCAAGCTTTGCTATTTGTTTACTTTGGCAATATCAAACAACATCTCTCATTCAAATTAATGTCGGGTATTCCACCGGTAATAGGTGCCATTTTTATTGCTTACGCTTTGGTTGTCTATCCAATCTTCAATTACTATTTTGGTCACATCTATCCTCGAATGCCTGTATTTGGTGTTGCCCCTTGCCCCACAACGATATTCACATTTGGAATATTGCTCTGGGCGACGGAAAGGGTACCGATTTATCTCATCGTGATTCCATTATTGTGGTCTTTTATCGGGGTGAGTGCGGCCATAAACTTAGGAATTAAAGAGGATTTTGGTTTGGTCATTGCGGGTATAGTAGGTTTCACCTTAATTCTGGTAAATAATCAAAGATTGGGAATATCCAATTAAAATAGGATTACGAACATCCGAAAGCGAGGGTAAAATGGTGAATTGGCATAAAGTTTTAAGCAGAGGTTTTATATTAGGGGTTATGATTTGTTTCTTGTTTTCTGGAGTTTCTATGGGAGACGAACCCATGCAATTTGGCACTCCGAAGAAGGAAGAAGGTACAAGAATTTTTAAGTCCAACGAGAATTCCTACTACAGCGGACAATTTCATGTGACGGGACAACGTACAACTTTAGTAGGCAGCACGAAGGATCAAATACCTTGGGATCATATGGACTATGCCGGACAACATCTCCAATCGGTTCAAGGCCAGATTGATATAAATGTCAATGAACTGGAGAATGGCGGTTCCGTGGTAGCGGAATTTACAGAGGGCCAGGACCGCTTTAAAATTATTTTTAACCGGTTTTCAGCGAAAGCCCCTTACCAGGATGGTGGAATTGCCGCGAGGGTCTATGAGCATGGTGATTCCGGTAACGGTGATCCTCTCTATCCTAAAACATGGTTGTATCTTGCAGGTTGGGGAACGGCGGATGTTTTAAAGAATGATCAGGTATTGTTAAAGGACTATTCTGCCCATTTCATGGTCATGGAACGGTCGCGTAATCCGAAGTCTCATATTGTTCGGTATCCTTCCAAACGAGTTCTTCCAGGCGGTGAGACCGATCCCGCAGGGATGGAAATCGATCTCTGGGTCCGTTCTAAAGAAGCCAATCCCAAGAATTTTCCTCCGTTCGAGACCTTTTTGCACCTCATGTGGGAGGAAGTGACCTGGAGGTAACAAATAGTGATTTGGGTGACACGAGAGGAAATATGATCAATGGGTAAGTTACGACCGGTACAATTGGCTAAAGGTTTCTATTGAGATTCCTCAATTTTAAGGTTTTCAAATATTATAGTCTCGTAGGCGTAGTCTTTGGCATTAAATTCCAGGACTGTCTCCTAAACAAGTGGTTTAAGGACAGGCAAAAAAGATTCAAGAAAGTGGATATTTACAGGGGATCAATCGGTCAAATAAGTGTGCCTTTGGCGTAAACTAAATGAATCGAAAAAGATCAAGTCCCGAATTTCCTAGGAACCCGAGGAAAAATATGTAGCTATAGGAGATTCCTGCCATAAGGTATCCAGTTAAAATAATCGCTCCATTTTCATCTAACATTCCCGCTGCTATGAGGGCGATAGATATCGCAGGCAGAGTGTTTGTAAATGGTATAGGAATTGGGAGCATCAGAAGAAATGCACATGAGGTGATGAGTAAACCGCTAAAGGTGGTA
>JACQBW010000030.1 GCA_016194305.1 Nitrospirota bacterium
TATAGGAATAGCCTTCCTCGATGATGGGATCCAGAAGCGCCGGGAGATAGGCCGGATCCATCTGTCCATCTCCATCCATCTTGACGATAATTTCGGCTTTTTCGGATAAGGCATGTTGAATTCCGGTCAGTGTGGCTCCGCCAACTCCCTTGTTCCTGTCATGATGAACGACTCGGAGGCGTGGATCCTTTATCGTTTCAAGAATTTGAGAAGTCTGGTCGAAGCTGGCATCATTGACTGCGATGATGAGATCAACAAATGGGGGCAGCTCCTGAATCACCTTTTGAATATGATCGGCGACATTGTAACAGGGAATGACCACGGCAATCTTAAAAAGTCTATAATTTTCGGTTTTCAACTAGTCGGTTTCTCTCTCGATCTGATAACGCCTGACCGCTTTATTATGTTCTTTCAGGGTGGTTGAAAAATGGTGAGTGCCATTGTTTTTGGAAACAAAATAAAGGTAATCCACTGACGCGGGGTGCACTGCAGCAAGGAGCGACTTTCTTCCGGGATTAGAGATAGGTCCCTCGGGGAGTCCTTTAAGCCGGTAGGTATTATAAGGGGTTTTGGTCAAAAGCATCTTTTTTGTAATTCTCCCTGCGTAACCTTTGATATCATAGATAACAGTAGGATCGCTCTGCAATGGAATATTTTTGTTCAGCCGGTTGTGAAAAACGGCAGAAACCCAGTTCCTCTCTTCTTCCAATCCCGTTTCACGTTCAATAATGGAAGCCAGCGTTACGACCTGGTGTCGTGACATTTTAAGTTGAGCGGCGGCCTGTTCGATATCCGGAGTATAAGCCTGAAAAAAGACAGAGACCATTTTTTTTATTATTTCTTCTGTTTTAATTCTTCTGGGGAAAAAATAGGTGCTTGGGAACAGGTATCCTTCAAGCGATTTCTCGCTTACATTCAATGACTGGATAAACGCCGGGTCATGACAGAGACGAAGGAATACCTCCTTGTTCGCGAGACCTTTTTCTGCCAGGAGGTCCGCAATCAGGGGAGAGGAAAATCCCTCGGGAATCGAGACTTCGTACTGGATTATTTTCCCTTTTCTCAGCAGGGCCAGAATATCAAGAGGAAGCATGCGCGAGTTAAAATCGTACTCTCCCGGATGGATGCTTTTTTCCGTCTGGGTCAATTTCCCAAGCACGATAAAATATTCCTTATAATGAATCAGGCCTTCTTTTGCCAGAAGATCAGCGACCACTCTCATATGTGCGCCGTCAGGAATATCAATGATCTTGTGGAATTCCTCCGTCTGAAACGGAAGATACAGATAGAGAAGAAGATGGATTGCAAGAAATAGGAAAATCCCTCCGAGCAGGAGGAGAAGGCTGAAGAACCCCCTCTGTTTCAGAGAGGAGCTCATCGGGGAGGAATTTTCAAAAGATTGTGAATGATGGACTCGGACTTGGAAAGCACGTCATTCAATTTCTCAGGGTGCTTCCCCCCCCCCTGAGCTAATTCCGGTTTCCCCCCGCCCGTTCCTTCCAGAAGAAGAGATAGATTCTTGATGATCTCTCCGGCATGAAGCCGTTTTGTTGCGGCCGGGGAAAGGTGTGCGATCAGTGACACTTTTTCATCTTGAGCCGAACCGAGGATGATCAGATCGATATTCGGTCGTTTCATCGTATCCAGGGCCAGTCGAAGCTCTTTGGGATTCATATTGTCCATCTGCCGGATCAGTACAGAAAGCCCGTCGACATTCTGGAGTTCCGGTTTCTGCGCTTCCGATGCGGGCAAAAGCGCTTTTGCCTTGAGCGCGGAGATTTCCCGTTCCCTTTCCTTATCTGACAAGATAAAACGGTCCAGTTTTTGAGAAACTTCGGCCATATTTGTTTTGAGTTTTTCAGCCATCTTTTTTAAGATAGTTTCCACGGCCTTGAAGTCCCTATAAGCCCTTTTACCCGTGATGGCTTCAATTCGTCTGACCCCCGAGGCCACACTGCTTTCAGCGAGTATTTTAAATAGTCCGATATCTCCCGTGGCACGACAATGAGTTCCCCCGCAGAGTTCCTGACTGAATTGTTTTTCTTCATCTTTGATTTGAACCACTCTGACTTCTTCCCCATATTTGTCCCCGAAAAAGGCAAGCGCCCCCTTGTTTAAAGCTTCTTCTATTCCCATGACATCGGAATGAACAGAGACATTTGCCAAGATCCGGTCATTGACGGTTTCCTCGATCTTTTCCTTTTCCTTCTCAGTGAGACCGACAAAATGATTGAAATCAAACCGAAGCCGTTCAGGTCCGACATACGAACCCGCCTGTTTGACATGATCTCCAAGGGTTTCCCTTAAAACAGCATGAAGAAGATGGGTGGCGGTATGGTTTCTTGCCGTCTGTTTTCGCCTCTCCGCATCGACCTTCAAATGGTAAGGATGATTGACGAACATCTTTCCTTGCAGGATTCTGACTTGATGAAAAAAAAGATCCGGAACGGGTTTAAGCGTATCCAGAACCTCTCCCCGAACATCTTCCTTTTGAGCGGTTAAATCACCCTGGTCTCCAACCTGTCCTCCCCCTTCTCCATAAAACGGGGTTTCTTTAAAAAGACAGAGAACGGTCTCTCCCTGGGATGCCGCTTCAACGAGTTGATTTTCTTTGATCATGGCCAGGAGCGGGCTTGTGGTTTGAAGGAAATCGTATCCTAGAAATTTTGTTTTCCCATATTTCTTTGAAAGTGATTTATAAAGTGAGATGGATTCGGAGTCTTGCGCGCCAAACCGGCTGGCGGCTCTGGCCCGGGTTCTCTGGTTCTCCATTTCCAGATCAAAACCCTTTCTGTCAAGAAGATAACCCTCTTCCCCAGCGACATCTTCCAGTAAATCAAGCGGAAATCCATACGTATCATACAATTTAAAGACCATCTCGGCCGGGATCTGGGTCAGTTTTTCCCTTTTCATTTTTAGGAAAAATTCTTCAATAAGTTTCATGCCGAAGTCGAGCGTATGGATAAAGCGTTCTTCTTCTCCCTGAATGACCATGCGGATATGAGGCGCTTGCGTCTCCAATTCAGAATAAAAAGACTTCATCTGGAGGATGACACTTTCAGCAAGACGAAAAAGAAATGGTTCGGAAAGACCTAAAAATCGTCCATGCCGTGCCGCTCTCCTCATGATTCGTCTGAGAACGTATCCCCGTCCTTCATTGGAAGGGGAGATGCCGTCCGAAATCAAAAAGGTCATTGCACGAATATGGTCTGCAATGACCCGAATAGAAGTATCCTTTTTGAGATCCTTTCCATAAACCATGTTTGTGATTTGAGCGACATCCTGAATGATGGGCTGGAAAAGATCCGTTTCATAGTTACTCTGGACCCCCTGGCAAATCGCGGTCACCCGTTCGAGTCCCATCCCGGTATCGATACTCGGCTTTGGAAGCGGGTGGAGCTCTCCCTTGGCATCCCGGTTGTATTGCATGAAAACGAGATTCCAGATTTCAAGATAACGATCGCAATCGCACCCGAGCTTGCAAGTCGGTTTCCCGCAGCTGAGTTCGGGACCCTGATCGAAATGAATTTCAGAGCAGGGCCCGCAGGGCCCGGTCTCTCCCATCTGCCAGAAATTATCTTTTTCGTCTAGCTTAATGATTCGGTCGCGAGGAACGATTTTGTCCCATAACAGCATTGACTCATCGTCGTCCTTGAAGATGGTGATCCAGAGCCGGTCAGGAGGGAGAAGGAGGATTTCGGTTACAAATTCCCAGGCGAAGGAAATGGCCTCTTTTTTGAAGTAGTTGCCAAAAGAAAAATTGCCGAGCATTTCAAAAAAGGTATGATGGCGCGCCGTTTTTCCGACATTTTCCAGATCGTTATGTTTTCCACCGGCGCGCATGCATTTCTGAATGGAAACGGCTCTGGAATAAGTTCTTTTTTCTTCGCCGAGAAAGAGCTGTTTAAACTGGACCATACCGGCATTTGTAAAAAGAAGCGTCGGATCACCTGCCGGGACGAGGGGAGAACTTTTGATCCGGGCATGGTCCTTTTTTTCAAAAAACTGGAAGAAGAGTTCACGGATTTCAGCCGAAGAGAGTTTTTTCCCCGTCATGAAGCTCCGAATCGATCGATTTTTATATCAGACCCTTTTGAGGGAGCCGCTGAACCGCCTTTATCGGACCCGCCGGCAGACGCGTTTCCTTTTCCCTGTAGGTCGTTCCAGTTAATATCGGTGGTCGTCTGAATCCCTTTTACTTTAAGCGTAAAGTCATCCGGATTGCTCGACCATCGGAGCGCTTCTTCAAAAGTAATCAATTTCTGCTGATAAAGACCGTAAAGCGATTGATCAAAAGTTTGCATGCCGTACTGAATTCCCCCGGTTGCGATAAATTCCGGTATTCTTCTTGTCTTATCCGCGTCGATGATGCACTCCTTGATGGTTTGAGTCGCCATCATGATTTCAACTGCGGGAACCCGACCCTGTCCGTCGGCTCTTGGCACCAGCCTCTGGGAGATAATTCCTTTGAGGATAGACGAAAGCTGAAGACGAAGCTGTTTTTGCTGATAAGGGGGGAAAATCGATAGAATCCGGTTAATCGTCTCGGTGGCATCCAGCGTATGAAGGGTACTTAGCACCAGATGGCCGGTCTCCGCTGCCGTCATCGCGGTTGAAATGGTTTCGAAATCTCTCATTTCGCCGACGAGGATGACATCGGGATCCTGGCGAAGAGCCCCTCTTAATGAAGAACCGAATGATTCCGCATCGGTCCCGATTTCCCGCTGGCTCACGATGCTTTTTCGATCCCGGTGCAGAACCTCGATCGGATCTTCAATGGTGATGATATTTTCGGATCTGTTTCTGTTTATATAGTCGATCATGGCGGCAAGCGTCGTCGATTTTCCGCTTCCCGTTGTCCCGGTGACCAGAATCAATCCCCTGGTTTCGTTGGCCAATTTCTCAATCGCTGGGGGAAGAACCAGTTCATTAATGGAGGCAACCTGGGTGGGAACAACACGGAAAACCATATTGATCGAGCCTCTTTGCTGGTAAGCATTGACCCTGAAACGTCCCAGGCCGGACGCGCTGTAGGCGAGGTCGACTTCATATTTATCCTTGAATTTTTGCTTCTGGAGCGGATTCATAATGCCCAAAGCAAGAGCAACCGCATTTTCACCGGTAATCTTCGGAAACTGTTCCAGCTGAGTCAAATGCCCATGGACACGGCAAATCGGATGACTTCCGACTTTTAAGTGGAGGTCGGAAGATTTCAGGGCAAGTGTGGCTTTGAGAAGTTCGTCAATATTCATCATGTTCCTACCTTATTAGAATTTTAATTGGAATCGTTTCTCTAATAAGTTTAGCGCAAAAATCGCTCTCCGACAAGGAGAGCCGGATACAGAACTACTTGGCCGCTTTGGCTTCGTGAGGGGTCACCACTTTTACCGTCACCTGTTTTTTCGGCTCCGATTCGCTTTTCTTCACCTCTCCCGGCTTTCCGAGGCGATATTTCTCCTCAATCGCTTTTTCAGCTTCCAGAGCCAATCCGGGATTATTCTTAAAGAATTCCTTTGCGTTGTCCCTCCCCTGTCCGATACGTTCTCCTCTGAAAGAGTACCAGGCCCCGCTTTTTTCAATGATTCCTTTTTCAACACCAAGGTCGATAATCTCCCCGATCCGGGAGATGCCTTCATTGAACATCACATCAAATTCAGCCTGCTTAAAAGGCGGAGAGACCTTGTTCTTGACCACTTTCACCCGGACGCGATTTCCAAACACCTCTGTGCCCTCTTTCAATGATTCGATTTTACGGATATCCAGTCTGACCGAAGCATAAAATTTTAGAGCATTTCCTCCTGTCGTTGTTTCCGGATTTCCAAACATCACGCCGATTTTCATTCTCATTTGATTAATAAAGATGACGGTTGTCATCGATTTACTGATAGCGGAGGTCAGTTTTCTCAATGCCTGGGACATCAATCGTGCCTGCAGCCCCATGTGTGAATCTCCCATTTCACCTTCCAGTTCCGCTCTCGGAACCAGGGCGGCGACTGAGTCAATCACGATAAGGTCTATTGCTCCGCTACGGACAAGTGTTTCCGCGATTTCCAGAGCCTGTTCGCCGGTATCCGGCTGAGAAATCAGAAGTTCCTCAGGTTTAACGCCGAGTTTTTTCGCATAGGAGATGTCAAGGGCATGTTCTGCATCGATAAAAGCGGCCGTTCCTCCAATCTTCTGGATTTCTGCGATGCCATGCAGCGTTAAAGTTGTTTTCCCGGAAGATTCCGGCCCGAAGATTTCGATGACTCTTCCCCGGGGAAAACCGCCAACTCCGAGAGCAATATCCAGTCCAAGGGATCCGGTGGAAATCGCCGGGATTTCGGTGAGCGCTTCCTCGGCTCCGAGGCGCATGATAGACCCTTTTCCAAACTGTTTTTCGATCTGGCTGACCGCCAGTTCAATGGCTTTCTGTTTATTGCTGTCCTTTTCGATCATGGATGGCTCCTCTTTTAATTTGCATTGATGTTTTGTAAATGACGATATCGACGGTACGGTACTGTTTCCGTTTTCTTATGTTTTCTGAAGCCGATGTCTGATCATGTCGAGTGCTTTGGAAGAAGCGAACCATTTAAAAGCCTCCCGATCGACGGGGTAACGTGCTTCTTCCCAATAATTTCCTTTTCGGTCGGAAAGTCCAAAATAAACCAGTCCTATCGGCTTTCTCGAAGTTCCTCCTCCCGGGCCGGCAATTCCGGTGATTGAAAGACCATAATCGCTCTGACTTACCGTTCGAATGCCTTCGGCCATCGCAAGGGCCACTCCCGGGCTGACCGCTCCATATTTTTTAATTAAAGAGGGAGATACTCCCAGCTGTTCGATCTTCGAACGGTTGCTATAGGTGACTGCGGAACCATTAAAATAGACAGAACTCCCCGGAATGTTGGTGAGACGATGGCTGACGAGCCCCCCTGTACAAGATTCCGCTATCGAAAGTGTTTTTTTTCTCCTTGCCAATTCCTGTCCCACGACTTTTTCCAGCGATTGCTCTCCCACGCCATAGATTAAGTTTTTTAGTCGGGATTGAATAGTTTGATCAAATTTTCTCAATTGTTCCTTTGCTCTTTTCATCTTGAGTTCCTTGATGAGCAAAGAAACTTCAGCCCCAGTTCCCTTTGCCAGTAGACCTATCTGGACATTTTGAACTCCGGTGAGGTCTTTTAATATTTCATTCAATTGGGATTCTGAAATTCCAAAGGTTTTATAGCTCTTATACAATAACGCAGGTCGGGGACCACTGTTTTTTAAAATAAAATTGGAAACAACGGATTCCATCATGCCGCACATTTCGGCAGGAACCCCTGGCAACGAGATCAGAAAAGAATCGCTGGTTTTCATCATGAAGCCGTCTGCGATTCCAATCGAATTGGGGAAAAGCACCGCTTCTTTCGGAAACCAGGCCTGTCGTTCATGAATCTTTAGAAATCGTCTTTTTCGAAACTGAAATTTTTTTTTAAGCCGTTGGAGGACTTTCTGATTTAAAATCAAGGGTTTCCCCATAGAGGCCGCCACAGCCTCACGTGTGACGTCATCCCAGGTGGGGCCTAATCCACCGGACAAAATGACCCAGTGCGATCTTTTTAATGCGGTGTCAATGGCATGGGCAATATCCTCTTTCAGATCCCCGACCACGGATTTAAATCGCACGGATATCCCCAATGAAAAGAGAATCTGGGAGATCCGAGAGGAATTCGATTCGTTGACCCAGGGAAGAAGAAGTTCACTCCCAATCGTAATAATTTCAGCGCCATTCATAGGAATTACGGAGGATTGTAGCATTGGGGGCGGGGAGAGTCAATGCGCCGGCGCGCTCTTTCCCCACAGTTCTTCGAGCCGCTGATCTCTCCCGCAATGGTGGCGGTAAAATCGGTAGCGAATCGGATTTTTGCTAAAGAAATCCTGATGGTATTTCTCGGCAGGGTAAAATTTTGAAGCGGCGGTGATTTGAGTCACAATGGGGTTTTTGAACGGTTTTGTTTTCTCGAGAGTGGCTTTGGATTCTTCCGCCCATTTTTTCTGCAAATCGGAATGGTAAAAAATTTCGCTTCGATACTGATTCCCAATGTCGCAAAATTGCTGATCAACGACCGTCGGATCCACATTATGCCAGAACACCTCCAGAAGTCTCTGATAACTTATTTTTTGAGGATCATAAACAATTTGTACCGATTCGGCATGGCCTGTTCCTCCGGCGGAGACCTGTTCATATCTGGGGTTTTCAAGGTGTCCCCCTGTATAACCCGAGGTGACTGACAACACCCCATCCAGTTTTTTGAACGGGGGAACCATGCACCAGAAGCAGCCTCCGGCAAATGTGGCCATTTCGGTAAAAGATCCCCCGATTCCTGCTTTTTCTTCCGCACGGACCGAACTTCCGGATTCAGGAATTGAGAATGAGCAGACCCCTAGAACGAAAATGAGAAAGATGATTCTTTTCATGCTGTTTGCTTTCCTGTACTTTGCGTGATCAATAATAATACTGTCGAATGAATGCAAACCTCAATCCGGTCGGAGGAGGTCCGTCTTTGAAAAGATGGTCCAGGTACCCTCCGGCCCTTCGACCATGAACTTCAGCATTAATGGAGCTGGGATTCCAGGAACCTCTCTGCATCGATGGCTGCCATACAGCCGGTGCCGGCGGCAGTGACCGCCTGCTTGTAAACAAAATCCTGGACATCTCCCGCTGCAAAGACTCCGGGGATAGATGTCTTTGTCCCTCCAGAGGTGAGGATATATCCGTTCTCGTTAAGTTCGAGCTGACCTTTAAACAAGGCGGTATTGGGTTCATGCCCTATTGCAATAAATACGCCGTCGCAGGACTCTTCCCGGCTACGGCCCGTTTTAACGTCTTTCAGGGTGACGCCGTCTACCTTGCCGTTTTCCTCTCCCAGGATACTCTCAATCTGGCTATTCCAGACAAACGATATTTTGGGATTTTTTCTGGCCCGGTCTTGCATGATTTTGGAAGCCCTTAACGAATCTCTTCGATGAATGACTTTGACTTCCGAGGCGAATTTTGTGAGAAAATTGGCCTCTTCCAGAGCGGTGTCTCCCCCTCCAACCACCAGAACTTTTTTCCCTTTGAAAAAAAATCCGTCGCAGGTCGCGCATGCGGAAACGCCATGCCCCATCAGTTTTTTTTCAGACGCTATATTCAGGAGTTTGGCAGAAGCTCCGGAAGCGACGATGAGCGTTTTAGTGAACAGGACGCCCTCTTCCAGGGTGATTTTAAATGGTCTTGTTCCGAGATCCGTCTGTACCACATTCCCCTGGATAAATCGGGTGCCGAAACGTTCGGCCTGCTTTCTCATATCGACCATGAGATCGGGTCCCATGATTCCATTTGAAAAACCGGGATAATTTTCCACTTCCGTCGTGATGGTGAGTTGCCCTCCGGGCTGGGTTCCTTCGACAAGAAGGGGATTTAAATTAGCTCTGGACGCATAGATGGCGGCGGTTAGTCCCGCCGGTCCCGAACCGATAATCAAAACATTTTCTACTTCCTGCATGATACAGCTCCTCCATAACAGACCGATACTCACTGAACAATTTATCACTAAAATAAAGCTAAATCAAATGAGGTGGGGACAGCTCTTCCCGGCCTGATGCGCCTGTTTACAGAAAGTTCTTCCGGGATGGTCATTGAAAAAAGATGGGGGAGCGTCTATACTTTTAACATCAAGCGCCATGAAAAGCGACGCCAGAGATGAACGAATAGAGCTTGTTTAAAGGAAAGGGAATATAAGGCCATGGTCAATAGACGTCAACATCCCCGTCTTGTCTTGTCAGGGTGGGTGGAAGTATTAAGAGATTCCCGTGAAAAAGTTGAAGTGTCGGGAATCAATATCGGGTCAGGCGGTATTGGCGTCTATAGCCCCTTAAAAATGGAAATTGACGAAGAGGTGACTTTGACACTTCACTTTATCGACCATCAGGTTGGAAAGGTTCCTGAAAGCCTGCGGGCAACCGTCAGATGGGTTAAGCCGATTGGAAATTATTACGAAATTGGTTATCAATTTGGTTCGCTGGATCCGAATCATCAGGCCCTTTTAATTTCCTATATGGAATCCAGAAAAAAAGAACTGATTGATGAATGATGGAAGGAGAAATCACCAGCTCTTCATTGTTTCTGATTCAACCGGCGATACTGCCGAAAGGGCTGCCTTGGCCGTCCTGTCCCAGTTCAAAAACCGTCACCAGATCGGGATAACCAGATTTAGAAACATCAAGTCCGAAATACAGGTCAAAGAAGTCATTCAAAGAGCCACCTCTGAACGCGCATTTATCGTATATACATTTGTCTCGGAGAGTTTGAGAAAATTGATGGACCAGGCCGCAGTTGAGGCCGACCTCCCGGCAGTGGACTTGATCGGACCGCTCCTCGGACGACTTGAAACCTATCTTCATAAACTCCCTTCAGCAGAACCCGGACTGATTCATCGGGTGGATCAGCAATATCTGACCCGGATGGACGCGGTTCAGTTTGCTGTCAAACATGACGATGGACAGTCTTTGCATACGCTCATTGAAGCGGATATGATCCTGGTCGGACCTTCCCGGTCGGGGAAAACCCCGCTCAGTATGTACTTGGCACAATTTGGCTGGAAAGTGGCCAATATTCCCCTGATCTTGAATATCACCCCTCCCCATCAGCTATTCCAGGCACCCCAGAATAAGATTATTGCTCTCCTGACCGATTTTGAACTTCTTACCAAGGTAAGAAAAGCCCGGATCAGGAATCTAAAACAGGCCCCTTCCATTAACTACGCAGACCCCTCGTACATTGATAAGGAACTTAATTATTGTTCTGAAATCTATCGGTATCATCCAGACTGGAAAAAAGTTTCCGTTTCAGGAAGAGCGGTTGAAGAGGTGGCAGCAGACATACTGACCTTGCTGGGACTGCAAAAATAAACCCTGGTTTTTCTTGACTTTTTTGGCCAAATTTTTCACAATTAAGAATTATTTTGTCAAAAAAAGAGCTGGAGTCGCAGACGCGGGAAAGACATACAACGGAAAGGAAAATCGTGGACATATCGAAGAAATTTTATTGCGGGATTCTTGGTTTCGGAATTTTTGGCACAATCGTTGGAATTCTTTCTCCATCCGGAGTGATGGCATCAGAAGCGGGGGAAAAAGGGAATCAGATAATCGTCGAATCGAACAAGGTTTACGGAGGCAAGGACCAACAGTCCAAATTAACCTTTATTATCAAAGAGAGTGAAGGTGAAGAGCGTAAGTTGGTCATGAGACGTGCGTGGAAAAATTATAATGGAGAAAAAGGAATCGATTCCAAAGTCATCATCTTTCAGGAATATCCTCCCGAAACGAATGGTTCGAGTTTTATGGGGTGGTTTTACAGGCCTTCTGCAGGAAAAAAAAATGAAGCCTGGTTATACATTCCTCTCCTGAAAAAAATAGAACAGCTTCCCGACGCCAATAACCGGGACGAAACCTTTCAGGATTCGGATATCAAGCCGTCCGACATGATGGTCCGTTCCGTCCAGCTTGACGACCATCAATTCTTAAAGGAAGAAACGATTTCAAACAAGGTCTACGACGTTGTGGAATCAACTCCCAAAGAGAAAGACCCGGCTTATCCTTACAGCAAAGTGCAAAGCTGGATTTCTAAGGATCAGCATCTCAAGGAGAAGGTGGATTACTATGACTATGAAGGCCGTCTCCTGAAACGCCAGCTGATTTCGTGGAAAAAGGTAAAAAATGCCTCGGTCTGGGAAAAAGTGGTGACTTCAAATATGATCAAACATAATGTCACAACGTTAAATATTTCAGATATCAAAATAGACGCCGGTCTAGAGGATAGTTATTTTTCCCAAAGAACGATGAAATCTCAGGCAAAGAAGTAACACGATGACGACACAGGTGAGAAAAACAGGACTGCAGAACAAACTGGTTCTTTCGATTTTGGGTGTTGGACTTTTATCTGTCTTCCTCGTCTTGACCTTTGTCTATATTATTGGCAAAAGAAGCCTAAAGGAGTCCATCGGGTTGAATTTCAAAAAGCTGGCTGAGGCGAGCGGCGAAAACTTAAATACGCTCATTAACAACCATCTGGAAGAAGCGACGCTCATTGCCTCGTCAAACAGCATCCTGTCAGCCGTGGAGGAATCCAATCAATTTTATGAAGGGGCAACGGATCAGGAAATTCAAAAAAGAATTGAAGAGATTGAGCAGCGATGGGTGCATGCTTCCGGCTTTGATGCCTATCTGATGGAAGTCCAGAACAATAAAGCGACATTCTATTTAAACACGTTTATTAACCAGGAGAATGAAAAAGGAGTTCATTCTTTGCTTTTGGTAACGAATAACCGGGGTGCCCTGGTTGCCGCCAGTAAAAGCCCGTCTCACTATTCTTATTCCGGAGAGCCGTGGTGGCAGATGACACTGGCAGGAGGAAAAGGAAAAACCTATATCAGTAATATTGAATGGAACGCCGAACTAGGGAATCAGACCTTATCGATTGGAACCCCGATTTTAAAAAATGGCAAAGTGATCGGTGTATTTTATATGGTCCATGATGCCCACCTTCTTTTTCACTCCCTGGGACTCGCCAAGGTGGGAAAAACCGACCATGCCGTGATCGTCGATTCAGAAAGAAAAGTCTTGTTTGACCCGCTCCAGCCGAAACCGACTCAGATACTTTTGCCCGAGCTTGCCAGAGAGGTATTAAACGGCGAGACCGGGTGGATTTCTTCCCGATACGATCTTTTTTTCGGCGGAAGAGATTCTATCAATGGTTTTTCTCCCGTTAAATTAACCTATTCAAGTTCCGGCCAGGAGTCCTTTGCCGGAACCCGATGGACTGTCTTGACCAGTCAGGATCCGAAAGAAACCTATGCCCCCATTTACACTTTACTGATTTGGATCGGACTGATCGGACTGATCGGGGCCGCCCTCATTGGTGTTTTTGGACTGGTAATCTCCAGAGGTATTGTTCGACCGATTTCAACTTTGATCGAGGGTACCGAATTGATTGGCGGGGGGAATTTGAATCATCATATTCAAATTACGACAGGCGATGAAATTGAGGATCTTGCCAAACATTTTAATGATATGACGTTAAAATTGAAAATATTTTATTTCAAGCTGGAAGAAGAGGTGAGATCCAGAACGAAGGAGCTGGAATACCAAAAGAATGAAATATCAGCGCTCTATTCGATCGTAACGGTATTGAATCAATCGAGAGAGCTGAAGGAAATTCTGGAAAACTCGCTTGCCAAAGTCGTTGAGTTGATGGCTGCCTCCTCCGGAGTGATCTGGATGATGGACGAAAAGACAAGCCACTATACTATCCGGGCGTCTCATCAACTGGTGCTCAACCCGATACAGCTTGAAAGCTTGATGAAAGTGCTTGAATCTGTCGGGTCAAAAGTCATTCTCGAAGGGACCTCATGGGTTTCAGAAAACGTAACGGTTCAGGAGGATATCACCAAGATCGCTTACAGCGATATCGGATTCTTTTCAGTCTATGCCATTCCGCTCTCTTCCAAAAAGAGGGTTGTTGGCGTCTTCTTCCTGCTCTATAAGAATATTCGGGGACTCTCTTCTAATGAAATTACCATGCTGGAATCGTTTGGAAATCAGATGGGAGTGGCCATCGAGCACGCGCTTCTATTTTCCAGATTAAAAAGCATTTCCCCTGCCCTTCCCAAAGAGTAGACATATCCTTGAAGGGGATTGTTTGAGAGAACGGATTGTTATAAGATAGGGCGTGAGTTGAAAATCAGACAGGATCGGAGATTGAAAATTGAGCATGCTTCGTGGAAAAAAAGGAATTATTTTTGGAGTGGCCAATGAAAGGAGTATCGCCTGGGGAATTGCCCAGGCCCTTCATCGCGAAGGGGTTGACCTGGCTTTTACCTTTGTGGGAGATGCCCTTGAAAAGAGGGTGCGGCCTTTAGCGGAAAGTTTAGGTTCGAAAATTGTCATCCCTTGTGATGTTTCGAGCGATCAACAGATCGAGTCGGTATTCCACCAATTAAGGAATCATTGGGACCGGGTTGACATTGTCATTCATTCGGTCGCGTTTGCCAAGAAAGAGGAGTTGAAAGGGGCATTTATGGAAACATCGCGTGAGGGATTTCGCCTTGCGCTGGATGTCAGTGCTTATTCCTTTGTAGCAATTGCCCGAAGTGCGGTTCCGATGATGAAAGAAGGGGGAAGCATGATCACCTTAAGCTATTTCGGTGCTGAAAAGGTGATTCCTCACTACAATGTGATGGGAGTTGCCAAGGCTGCGCTGGAAGCGGCTGTTCGCGCACTTGCGGTCGATCTTGGACCGCAGAAAATAAGGGTCAATGCCATTTCGGCCGGACCGATTAAAACGCTTGCAGCCGCCGGGATCTCTGATTTTAAAGTCATTGGACACCATGTGGAATCCAGAGCTCCGCTTCGAAAAATTGTTTCCATCGAAGAAGTGGGAAATACGGCCCTTTTTCTCTGCAGTCCGTTGGCCTCCGGAATTACCGGTGAGATTCTCCATGTTGATGCCGGATATAATATTATCGGAATGTAGAAAAGGACAAATCTCGAAAATTAAAATCAATGGATAGCTTAGAAATCGGCTTGACGCTTTTTTTTGCTGTGGCTGTTGTTGGGGCCATTTCCAAAAAAGTTCCGATTCCTCTGCCGCTTCTTCAGGTTACCAGCGGGTTCCTTCTCTCCTTCTTGCCGGGATTTCGTAGTATTCTGCTAGATCCTGGTTTCTTTTTTTCCTTCTTTATTCCTCCGCTTCTTTTTGCCGATGGTTGGTTAATTCCAAAAAGGGATCTTGCCAGGGTTCTCCGGCCAGTGCTCCTTCTCGCCCTCGGTCTGGTCATTTTTACAATAGTGGTTGTTGGATACTTGATTCACTCCCTGATTCCGGCTATTCCTTTGGCCGCAGCATTCGCTTTGGGAGCGATTATTTCACCCACCGATGCCGTCGCAGTCTCGGCCATTACAGAAAAACTGAAAATGCCTAACCGATTGACCCATATTGTTCAAGGAGAGAGCTTGATCAATGACGCGTCCGGACTGGTGGCATTTAAATTTGCGGTGGCCGCTGTCTTAACCGGAACTTTTTCAATTCAAACCGCCGGTATCAGCTTTTTGATTTTATCTGTGGGGGGAGGCCTCGTCGGTTTTCTGATTTCCTGGCTTATTGGAGCGACCCGGGTCTGGCTGGTGAAAGGAAAATTTTCCGAACCCACCATTGAAACAATATTATCGCTTCTGTCTCCCTATGCGGCTTATTTTGCGGCCGAACTGTTACATGTGTCCGGGATCCTGGCTGTTGTTTCGGCCGGAATCTATGCGGGGATACACGATACCCGGAATCTGACGACCGAGACCAGGCGGCAAACCTGGGAAGTGTGGAATACACTCCTCTTTTCATTTAACGGTCTTGTCTTTATTTTGCTGGGAATTCAATTAAACCGTGTCATTGACGGTATTTCGGATTTCTGGTTCGGAGAACTTTTTGTTTACGCAATGGTTTTGTCCGCTACAGTGATTCTGGTCAGAATAATCTGGGTATTCCCAGGTGCCTATATTCCCCGGTGGTTATTTAAGGGAATTCGAAACCGGGAAAAAGCGCCCGAACCCAGGAATGTTTTTATCCTGGGATGGGCAGGAATACGTGGCTCTGTCACGCTGGCAGCGGCGCTTTCTCTTCCCCTTACGACTGCATCAGGAGTCCCCTTTCCGGGCAGAAGTGTCCTGGTCTTTCTGGCGAGCAGCGTCATTATTGTCACAATGGTCCTGAATGGCCTGACCCTTCCTCTTTTTCTTCGCTGGCTAAAAATTTCAGGCGACGGTATTTCTGAAAAGGAAGAGCTTGAAGCCAGAATCGCGGTGGCACAGGCGGCGATCCTGCGAATCCAGCAGCATGTGAATCCTCTCAGTTCACCCTATGAACAGGGATTTGCGGCCGAACTGATTTCCTTTTATGAACGAAAGATCCAGCACCTGACGAATCAGGAAGTGGATCAAAACGATATTAAAACCGAACTCAAAATAGAACGTAACATCCGCTTCAACGCGCTCGATGCGGAACGACAGGAGCTTTTTAACTTGCACAAAAAGAAAAAAATAAATGAGGAAGTGTTGAGGAATATTCAAAGGGATATCGACAACCTGGAATCCGGATTGGGGGCGCTTACCGTTCATGACCCCTGAATGCTTTCGGGGTGAAGCGGGAAAGAATTTAACAGCAGGTCTTGCTGGAGTCGGGCTTGAAATAGTCCCCGCCATATTCGGTGGAACTTACCGGTTTCTTTAAAATCAGACAATTAAACCACTTTCTTCCGGAATCAATCAGAATAATGACCGCCAGGCCGGCAATCAGCAGGATAAAGGAAAGATTCAAATAATAGGAGATGGCTTCGGAGGGGCTGGACGAGGATTCCGCTTTGTGTAGAAAAATCTGGCTGAGATAAAATACTGCCGTAAAGTTACTGACGGCCATAAAGAGCATCGGAAGGGCGGTCACCCAGAGATATTTTTCCTTCTTCATCACGATAAGTACGGTCGTTCCAACACAGAGGGCCAGCATTCCGAGAAGTTGATTGGCCGCGCCAAACATCGGCCAGATGGTACTGATGCTCCCGGTTGAAATGAGATAGGCCCAAAGAACGACCACGATAAAAGTGGCCAGCCAGGCTCCGGGAGCCCAACTATAGTTTTTGAACGGTGCATAAACCTTACCGATCATTTCTTGAACCAGAAATCTCCCTACCCGTGTTCCTGCGTCGATTGTCGTTAAAATAAATAACGCTTCGAATAACAGGGCGAACTGATACCAGTAGGCCATCAGGTGTTTGAGTCCCGGGATCGACGAAAAAATGTAGGCCATTCCGACGGCTAGCGATACCGCCCCCCCGGGCCTTCCGGAAACATCGACCTGGACAAGGTCAGAGAGATGTTTGATCTGACCGGGAGGAAAACCGAGTTGAGCAATAGCGTCGATACCGAGCTTGGTGTTGATGGCAAAATAATCTCCCGGAATCATTATCCCGGCCGCGATGACGGCCATGACGCCGACAAACCCTTCCATAAGCGTGGTCCCGTATCCAATCAGGCGGGCATCGGTTTCAAGATTGATCATTTTGGGGGTTGTACCGGATGCAACCAGAGCATGAAATCCTGAAATTGCGCCGCAGGCAATCGTGATAAACATAAAGGGAAAGAGGGTCCCCGGGATAATCGGACCTCCGCCATGGATAAATCGCGTAACGGGGGGCATTTGAATCACCGGAGATATGATGATCACGCCGATCGCCAACAGGACGACCACGCCGATTTTCATAAAGGTCGAAAGATAATCGCGTGGCGTCAGGAGAATCCAGACCGGAAGTGTCGCGGCGGCAAAGCCATAAAGGGCAAGAGCGTAGACGAGCGTTTGGCGTTCAAGAGAAAAATAGGCGGCATAGGGAGAATTGAGTACAAGTCGTCCTCCGATCACTGAAATCAAAAGCAGAGCAATCCCGATTACAGTGATTTCCTTCACCCGGCCGGGACGGAGAAATTTCATGTAAATTCCCATAAATAAGCCGATGGGAATCGTTAAAAAAATGGCAAGCGTTCCCCACGGATTGTGGAACAGGGCATTGACCACGGCAAGCCCCATTCCCGCCATGGCAATGACAATGATAAGCAAGACGGCAATTCCCGCTGCGATCCCGGTGACCGGACCGATTTCATCCAGCGCAATTTGAGGGAAGGAGCGGCCGTTCCGTCTCATGGATCCGACGAGTGTAATAAAATCATGCACCCCTCCTGCGACGACTGATCCGACCAGGATCCATAAAAAACCGGGCAGATAGCCGAATTGCGCCGCCAGTATCGGGCCCAATAAAGGCCCTGCTCCGACGACAGCGGCAAAATGGTGTCCAAATAGGACGGGTTTTGAGGTGGGATAAAAATTTTTCCCATCGTAAAGCCGGTGGGCCGGAGTGATCCGGGCGTCATTGAGTTCGACGACCTGATTAGCCAGAAAGAGACCGTAGAAGCGGTACCCCAGTGTATAGATGCAAATCGCTGACACAACAAGCCAAAGGGCATTCACCTTTTCATCCGGGAAGAAGACTCCGGTCACAATGGCTAAAGAAAAGGCTCCGATAAGCGCGAGAACGATCCAGAACATGGAACGAAGAACTTTCAAGTTGTTATGCTTTCCTCCTTTTATCAATGAGGTACAGGGCGGTTCCCAACGCGACCACGACTAATGCATTGACTCCGAGATCCATCAGATAACGATAAAAAGTCTGATCGTTGGTCATTTCCATGAATGAAATTTCAGCGCCGGCTGTCAACATTTTACGGGTGGCGGCAATAATACCGATGTAAAGAAACGGCTCGAGAAGAATGTCTTGCGATTTCAAATAATTGATGATTGTTCTGAGGATCTCCATAATGATCATCACGAGAAGGAGATCATTGATGAACCTCAGTATGGCATGGAGAAATCCCTTGTGAATTTCTCCGACAAAGGAAATCCAGCTGTAGAAAAATGCCCCCACGCCGATAAGCAGGAAAGAGATTCCGGTCATCAAATAGATTACTTTATCGAATTTCTCCATCCATTCGGCGGACTTATTCCCCGCGAGATTTTCTAAATTATTTTTTGAATCCATTTCTGATTTCCTTTCTCAGGTCATGTGGACATCTTATAACGCCGCGCCGGTTCAGTTACCGGATATTACGGTAACATGAAGCCAATCGCCGAGGAGATACCCCGAGTTGATATCCGATCATAAACAGCCGATTGCGCAAAGTGGTGTAAAAGATTCCTTCCTTTTTCCATCGGCGGGAAGAGGTGGTGATTTTGTCTCTTAAGATGGCGATACGGCCCTCTTTTTTCATCCGGGTGGCGAAGGCCACGTCTTCCAAAATTGGAAGATCGGGAAACCCCTCCAATTTTTGAAAGAGCGCACGAGTGATGAATATTCCCTGATCCCCATATGGAATTCGAGTGAACCGGCTTCTGAAATTGGCAAGCCCGGCGACGATCCTCATCAGAATATTTCGACTGTCGAAAGCCAGTTGAAACGCTCCTCCTACCGCATGAAGGCTGGTTATCGCAGGAACGATTTTTCCGATCCCTCCGGTGGCAATGGTCGAATCGGCGTGGAGGAAGAGGAGAATCTCTCCTTCCGCATGCCGGGCCCCCTCGTTCATCTGCCGGGCCCTTCCCGGAGGAGTAACAAAAACCTTTCGGGTATACTCCTTTGCGATCGCCACGGTCTCATCCTGACTCCCGCCGTCCACGACGATTAAATCGAGATCCATGCTCTTTTTTAATCGATTCAGTGTTCCTCTTAATACCTTTTCCTCATTGAGCGTTGGAACAATGACTGAGATTTTCATTTGAAATCGGGACGGGACTAGCGGTTTCGGGTGATGACATAATCTGCAATAATATTCAGGGCATTTTTGTGACGGGAGGGAAGAAAAGAGGAGATCTGTTCTTTTGCTTTTTCGCAGAATGATTCCGCTTGCTGGAGGGCATACTCGCAGGAACGGTATTCTCCCAGCAACTTTTGAATAAACACCAGCTCTTTGTCTGAAAACTGATTTTGATGAAACATTTCTTCGATTTTAGTGCGCTCTGCGGGACCGCATTTTGACATCAGGTGAAGGAGGGGCATTGTAATTTTGCCTTCCTTAAAATCTTGTCCGAGCGTCTTTCCAAGAAGTTCCTTTTCAGCCATATAATCGAGTGTGTCATCGGCAATCTGATAGGCAATACCGAGATTGAGACCAAATCGGGAAAGCGCATCGAGATCTTTTTCCGGGGCGCCTGCCAGGAGACCCCCCACACGGCAGGAAAGAGAAATCAGGGATGCGGTTTTAAATTCGATAATTTTTAAGTAATCTTTTTCGGTCATTGAGAAGTTGTGGGTATTAATGAGCTGAAGAATTTCCCCCTCGCTCAGTGTTTGGCAAGTGTGTGAGAGAAGGAAATTCAGATCATCCCGATTCAAGCCGACAGTTTCAATAAAAGCCCTTGAAAACAGGTAATCTCCGACCAGGATGCTGGCCTGATTTCCCCAAACCATTCGCGCGGCTTTTTTCCCCCGGCGCAGACTCGCTTCGTCCACCACGTCGTCATGAAGCAAGGTCGCCGTATGGATAAATTCCATGACGCTTCCCAGAATAATGTGGTCCTTTCCTTTGTAAGCAAAAAGGCGCGACGCGATAATCAAAAGTAACGGTCGAAGTCTTTTCCCGCCACTCTGCAGAATATGGAAAAAAACATCGTTAATAAGGCCGATACTTGATGAAAGAGAATCTTTGATCTGATTTTCAACAGACTGTATATCTTCTTGATAACTAAGGAGAACTTCATCCATTGTTTGAGGAGATGATTTAAGTTGAGTCGAATTGGCATTGGTTTTCATACGGTAAATTGATACTAGGATAGTGAGTTTATTTTGTCAAGAATGAATTAAGAAGAGGCAATTCCAACTTCATCTGGTGAAATAGGTCTGAATTCTCCTGGTTTAAGCTCTCCGAGTTCAAGTTTTCCAATTCGTATTCGAACCAGATTTTCAACCCGGCAGCCCAAATGTTCAAATGACTTGCGAATCTGGCGATTCTTACCTTCTTCGAGGGTCAATTCAAGCCAGCAAGACTTTTTATTTTCCCTTATTTTCTCAATATTTATAGGCAGATAGGATAGTTTGTCAGAGAGTTTAAGCCCTTTGCTGATTTTGAAAATCTCTTCTTCTTTTATAGATCGATTTACTTTGACGTGATAAGTCTTGGGAAGTTTGGAAACCGGGGAGACAATTTTATCGGCCCAGGCCGTATCGTTCGTGAGCAAAAGGAGACCCGAGCTTTCTTTATCGAGTCTCCCCACAGGAAATATCCAGGAAAATTCGGAATGAAGGAGATCGTAGACAGTCTTCCTCCCTTTTTCGTCACTTCTTGTTGTCACGATCCCTTTTGGTTTATGCATCATGTAATACACCTTTTTGGCGTTCGTCGCTTTTTGATTGTAAATGAACAGATTTTGAATGGGGAATTCTACGGAATATTCGGGATCCCGGATGATTTTGTTCCCGATTCTCACTTTTCCTGAAATGATCATTTCTGCCGCGACGGTTCGGGAAGCGATCCCCATTTTTGACAGGGCTCGTGACAATTCTGCTTTTTTCTTTGGGAAGGATCTCACGTGAGGAGTTTAACACAGGACAGAACAAGTTGGGAGCCGATAACAGCAGGATTTTTTAAATTTGCTACAATTTAAGCATGATAAATATGCTTAATATACCAGGGTATCCATTTCTGCTTTCTATCATCTTAATTTTACTGGCGATTTTACTGACTCACCAAGAGGTCTATTCTGAAAAAATCAAATGGATCGTCATGCTCGTTTCTCTCTTTGCGGGGGGGCGGTATCTCTACTGGCGATGGGCTTACACGATTAACAGGGAAGACCCTCTTAGCGGAGCAATAAGCTGGATCGTCTATGGCGCTGAAATTTACGGTTTCATTTCGGTAGTATTATTTTATCTTCAGATTGGCAAACCGGTCACTCATCAGGCAAAACCTCCGAAGGATGAGGACTTTCCTCGCGTTGATATTTTTGTCACCATTTTTGATGAATCTCTCGACATTTTATATAAAACGCTTGTCGGGTGCACTTCCCTTGATTACCCTCCTCACCTTCTCCGCATTTATGTCCTGGATGATGGATATCGCCCTGGTGTCAGGGCGATGAGTAATGAGCTCGGGTGTCAATATTTAAGCCGTCCGAATCGCAAAGACGCAAAAGCTGGAAATCTCAATTACGGTCTGGCCCATTCGTCCGGGGAGTTTATCATGGTGCTGGATTGTGATCACATTCCTGTGCGGTCCTTTTTGAAAGAAACATTGGGTTTCTTTAAAGATGAAAAGGTTGCTTTGGTTCAGACTCCACATTATTTCTACAATCCCGATACCTTTCAGCGCAATTTAAGATTAGAGAGAGAAATCGTTAACGAACAGGATCTGTTTTTCTATGTGATTCAACCGGGAAAGGATCGTCATAATGCCAGTTTCTATGCCGGAAGCGGAGCTGTTTTTCGCCGGACTCCACTCGAAAAAATCGGAGGTATTCAGACTAAAACTTTGACAGAAGATCTTCATACCAGCATGGTTCTTCATTCGAAAGGATTTAAATCGATATATCTCAATAAAATCCTTGCAGCCGGTCTGGCCCCAGAGAGCTACAGGAGTTACTTAAAGCAGCGGCAACGGTGGACTCGCGGGGGAGTTCAGGTCTTTCTAATGGATAATCCAATCTGGAAATGGGGTCTTTCGTTTATGCAAAGACTGAATTATCTCGGATCGATTCTCTATTTTTTCCATGGATGGGCCCGATTAATCTATCTGGTTGCCCCGCTTTCTTACTTGCTGCTCGGTCGAGCTCCTCTTACTGCGGCTGTCCCGGACTTGTTAAATTTCTATCTGCCTTACTACCTCATAGGATTGATGGCATTTAATCGAGTCAGTCTCGGTTATCGTAGTTCATTCTGGTCCGATATGTATGAAACGGTCATGTGTTTTTTTATCAGTTGGACGGCATTTGCAACGTTTTTCAGTCCGAAAAAAAATACTTTCTTTGTAACACCAAAGGGAATTCAATTTTCGGAAACAAAATTAGACTGGTCCATGGTTGTGCCACATCTTATTGTAGGACTATTGCTGGTCGCCGGGTTAGGTGTCGGAGGATACAAAGCCGTTTATGGAGAAATCAATCGTGATGCCGCTCTATTGAGCGGATTTTGGACTCTTTACAATCTCATTGTGATCATAGGTGCCATTGTCTTGGCAAGGGAGCAGCTTCAAAATAGGACTTCATCGCGTATTTTCAGGTCAATAAAATGTGAAATAAGTATTGGGAAACGCGTCATAAACGGCATGACGACTGATTTGAGCGAGACGGGATTGTCAATGGTGTCGAAGGAAGATCCGCAGCTCTTTTTCCCTGCAGAGGAAAAAATCAGGTTGGTCCACAATTCTCCAAAATCTCAACGTCCAGCCTTCAGACTGTCACTTCCTCCTGACGCCCGGATTAAGCTTGTCGGAGAACTTGGAGAGACGACCGAGCTAAAAGGAGAAGTGATCCGGTATGATTTTCTTCCAACTGGAGAAGTGAGTATCGGTATACGATTTTTACAAATAGCCGGTCCTCAGCGTCAGAGTTTGATCCGTCAGATCTATTGTTTTCCAGGTTTTTGGCAAGAGAATCATCGGAAATCGGCAAAAAGTTTCAGATCGCTAGGTTTTATGGTATCTTCTCCATTTCGAACATTTATCAAGGAGAAGATCATTCGAAGATTGTCTCCGAGACTTCCGAGAAAGTTCAAATGTGAAGTGAAAGTGGGCGATCGAACCTTTAAAGGAGAAACCGAAGACATCAGTTATCAAGGTGTTTCTCTTCGATTGTCAAGCAGGGAAATATTAAAAAGAAATGTGGAGTTGTTGCTCTACAATCGATCGATCATATTTCGAACCCAGGGTGAAATTGTTCACTGTTCCAAGGTGAGCGGGAAGGGCCTCATTTATGGTGTCCGTTTCCTTTCGCGTCAGGATCCCGAACTAGCTCTGTTTTTGTCAAAAAAATTTTAGTCCAGAAATGAAATACGGGTATTTTATTAATGGGAATGTGGAATTTCTATTTTTTCTTAAAGTACTATCTTTTTTATAAGAGTATTATCCAGATTCATTTCTTATTAAACCTACTCCTTCTAATTTTCCTTATTATTCCTGTTCCGGAGGGATTTAAAAAGAGAAGTGAGCTAAATGCAATAAAGCTTGTCGTAAGTCTTTTTTTGGCGCTCCTTTTGTTATGGTACGATTCCTGGCTCCCTTCCTTCAAGAAGGTATTAGATTTTATCTTCGATGAAGGGATTCCTTTAAAAGAGTACCTCATACAATTTTCACACGGTTTTTTAAATTTGATGGAAATGACAATAATAGGTGCGATTTTGCTCATTTGTTTTATCGCCTATCGCAAAGAAATTCGCATCACGCCAATCTCATTGATTCTGTTGCTCACGGTTCCGTTGCAAAGTTACCATCATGAATTCAGCGACAAATCAGATAGGGCCAGAGCTCAAATTTTTGATGCAGACTTAAAAAAATCCATCCATTTTGTTGGGCCCGTTATAAACGGAGACGGTGAAGACATTATGATTTTGCATGTTTGTTCGCTCTCGTGGGATGACCTCAAAGAGGTGGGCCTGGATAAAGATCCCTTTTTCAACCAATATGATATTCTGATGACCCAATTTAATGGAGTAACATCCTACAGTGGGCCATCAGCCATCAGGCTTTTGCGAGCGAACTGTGGACAAGTTCCCCATCAATCTCTTTATCAAAATGTTCCAGAAGAATGCTATCTATTTTCTGCTCTTCAATCTGTTGGTTTTACGGAAAATGCCATCATGAATCATGATGGAGTTTACGGTCATTTTTCAAAGGAAATTCAGGAGCTCGGGCATTTGGTATCTCCCCAGATACCCAGTGACCTGCCGGTCCAGGCCTATAATTTTGACGGATCTGCAATATATGATGATTTTGCAGTTCTTGATAAATGGTGGAAGGAAAGGCAAGAAAACCCTTCGAGACAGGTGGCAGTGTATTACAATACCATTTCTCTTCATGATGGTGCCCATTTTAAGGATGAAAATGAATGGTGGAAACACGATCGAAAGGAACGATATCGATCCGCGGTGTCAAAGCTTTTTTCGGATTTGGAGAGATTTTATCAATTAGTTGAGTCAACAAATAGAAGAGGGATAATTCTGTTTGTGCCTGAACATGGTATGGCTTTAAGGGGAAGCAGGATCCAGGTGGCAGGCTTGAGAGAAATTCCACTGCCTCAAATAACCACCGTTCCTGTGGGGATCAAATATTTCGGGATCAAAAAATCCCATCGGGATATTCAACCCTTAATCGTTTCAAAGCCGGTCAGCTATTTGGCGCTCTCGTTCCTGATTTCTCAATTCATCAAGACTGGCCTAAACGATACTGATGCAAGTCAGATTCCAGAAACCGACTTTATGTCAGAAAATGATGGAGCCAAAGTGGTCAAGTATGAAGGAGAATTCTATATAAACGCGAAAGACAAACAATGGAAAAAGCTCACGTCGGAACAGATGAATTAGTTTGATAAAAGGAGAAGAATGTGGATTTGCCTAATATGAAAAATCTTGTCGCACTTTGCGTAATTTTTTTCTTAAACTCCTTTGTCGCCTGGGGATATGAGGCGCTCCCGGGTTCCACATGGGGTCAAATCAGTCACGATGATGACACCCTTGTCGGAAACGGAACGATGGGATATATCAATCAAGGAATAGACTGGACGACCCTTCCTGGCGGAATAAAGTTTAATACATTTGGCGAAGTGCGTTACCGATTCCGAAGCGAAAACAGGGCTTATTATAATACCTATGGTGAAGCCCTCGGACTGGAATTTAAGAAATCGATATTTCACCTGGGAGCCGATTATGTTTGGGAGACTTATCCTGAATTGTCAGACCATTCGAACAAAGTGCAATATTACTTAACCTGGTTCTATGATTGGGATCTCCAAAAGAAAAGAACGACCGGAACTAAGGGATTCCCCGGTGCATTCTGGGGCACGGTGACCCATGACGTAGACAGTCTGGTTGGAACCGGAACAATGGGATATGTCAATCAGGGAATCGACTGGACGACTCTTCCGGGAGGGGTTATTTTCAATACCTTTGCCGAGGCCCGATGGCGCTTTCGAAGCGAAAACAGGGACTACTTTGACGCCTATAGCGAAGCGGCGGGGGTCGAATTTAAGAAATCAGCTTTTCATCTGGGGATAGACTATCTCTGGGAAAAATATCCAGATTTAAATGACTATTCAGACAAACTTCAATTTTATCTTACCTGGTATACCGACTGGAATTTAAAGCCAAAATAAGTTGACAAATCCAGTCAGGTAATGCTAAAAACCTAATTTCCCTTAAAGCTCCTCCTAGCAGTTAAGTGATATGGGTCAATCAAGGCGATATCTGCTAAACTCGCTTATCGGAGTGGTTTCTTAACACAGGCAAATTTTAATTTGTTAGATTTTCCGGTTGTATTTAAAGAATGCCGAGGTGAGTGAGTGTCGTCACGAAGAAGTGACGACAGGCTACGAACGCCGCCGAGACGGTGAGGCGGCCGGGGGGATTGAAATTTCTTTTAGCATGTTCTAAAACGCAGAATTAATGGAACTGGGCGACAACCACCTCGCTTGCGGGGCGAAGCGGGTCTCTTTACCCAGCGGAGCTATTATTTGGTAGTTAAGAGATAGAAATTCAGTTAAAAAAAGCCGAAGTGGTGGAACTGGTAGACACGCACGTTTGAGGGGCGTGTGGGGCAACCCGTGGGGGTTCAAATCCCCCCTTCGGCATCCTTGTTTTTCTTTGAATTCGATAGTGGAGTTTCCTCCCATTTACCCACCGGCTATGGCTCCTACGATGATAAATGGCTCTGCGCCACAGGCCACCTTGTCGGGTAGCAGAGCGTCCGGAGATTCGAAAGACAGATCTTCCCCGCATGTAAAAAATCGGAGAAAGGGTCGGCGCTGCTGAGTGGTATGTTCACGAATTGTTCCTGCCAGCATTGGGTATTGCGCTTCGAGCGCATCAAGGATTGAACGCTGAGTAACGAGTCCCTTCACATTAAGTTGAACTTCTCCATCGGTTTTCGCTAGCGTTCGCAAATGATAGGGAAGTACAATCCGGATCATTTCAGTGTTTGAACTTCTACAGATAATACGGCCGGAAGTTGATGGACGATAGCATTCCAACTATCTCCGCCATCTGACGATACGTACACCTGCCCTCCGGTGGTACCGAAATAAATACCGCACGAGTCGAGCGAATCGACAGCCATTGCATCTCGCAAGATGTTGACGTAACAATCCTTTTGTGGGAGTCCTTTGGTCAGAGCATCCCACTGGTTACCACCTGTACGGCTTCGGTAAACGCGCAGCTTTCCATCGGGTGGATAATGTTCAGAGTCGCTTTTGATGGGTATCACGTATATCGTATTCGGCTCGTGTGCATGGACGTCTATCACAAACCCGAAATCGGTCGGCAAATTGCCGCTGACCTCTTGCCAGGACTCACCTCCATTATCACTGCGCATAACATCCCAGTGCTTCTGCATGAACAGCACATCGGGCCGTGCCGGGTGCATCGCGATGCGATGAACACAATGTCCTACTTCGGCATTCGGGTCGGCAATGTGTTGAGATACCAGTCCCCGATTAATTGGTTTCCACGTCTTGCCGGTGTCATCGGTACGGAACACCCCCGCAGCCGAGATTGCAGTGTACATTCGACCGGGATTTTTCTGGTCGAGGAGGATGGAGTGTAAACACATGCCCCCGGCCCCTGGTGACCATTTTGGTCCTGTGCCATGGCCTCGAAGACCTGAAAGTTCGTGCCAGCTTTTTCCGCCATCGGTTGTACGAAAAAGCGCGGCGTCTTCCACACCCGCGTAAATGGTATCCGGGTTGGTAAAAGACGGCTCAAGATGCCAAACACGTTTAAACTCCCATGGGTGCTGTGTACCGTCATACCACTGGTGAGTCGTAAGTGTTTTTCCGGTTTCGTGAGATTTGTCGTAGACGAATTTGTTGCTCTCACCTTTTGGCATACCCTCAGGCGTAGTCATCGGCTCACCAGGTGGCGTACCAGGTTGGAACCATGTTTCCCCCCCATCATCCGAGCGCTGGATGATCTGTCCGAACCAACTGCTGGTTTGCGACGCATAGATTCGATCAGGGTTTATCGGTGAACCTTTGATATGGTAGATTTCCCAACCGCCAAAATGAGGACCGCTAATCTCCCATTTTGCCCGTTTGCCGTCCGAGGTCAGAATAAATGCCCCTTTGCGCGTTCCCACCAGTACTCTTACACTGCCCATACCCTCCTCCTCATTTAAGACTTCCTTGTGGCAATTCCCAGGTCATGGAACGGGATGATTTTACCATAGGTTGCTCCGAAATGGGAATAAGGTGCCAAATCGCTTTTTCTGCTTTTAGAAATATCAAACCCGTATTTTTTTAAGTGAAAAACAGACCGCGCTCGATTATGATCTGAAAAGAAGTCGTTTATCACAGGAAAAAAAATGGCAGATCTCACGATTGATATTCAAAAAGTGGAAAAAGAGTGGGAATCCGCGGATTTCGTGGAAGTCTTTGGATCGATCCTCCTGGCCAGGTCTGGAGAAATTACATTCATGATGTCGATGAGCTGGTCATGTTAGTAGAAGGGGAAGTGGAAATTGAAATGAATGGGTTATCTTTTCATCTCAAGAGAGGAGAAGAATTTCTTATTCCTGCCTATTGCGATCATACCGTCCGGAATGCCGGAAAAGGCAGGTCCCGTTGGCTCTATTCCTATAAAACGAATACTAAGAATAAATAACAACAAGATCCTGCTGAAATCAGAGATTCCGGTCAGAACGGCTTCAGGATTGACAGAGAGGAAATCCATGGTATCTTTTAAACATGGACGATTTTGACCCGATTCTCAATAAACTGGAAGATCGATTTAATCAATTTATTCGTTGCGGAGAGGTGATGAAATTGATGGATTTACTGGCCCGGCAGGGTCTTTGGATCGATTTTTCGATTCAGCCCGGAGGGCCGGGTCTATTAACAGGCGAAAAGAACAGAATGGTTCCGAGTCCTTTAAAAGACGAAGTTCTTTGCAGAATGTATCGATGGATGAAAGATTACGATCGTTCCTTTCTAAAGGCAAATAAAATCAAGGAATAACTGAATTTAAACAAGTCTCATCTTTTAATCAGGGATTCTCCCGTCATTTCCGCCGGTTTCTGAATATCCATGACCTCTAATATCGTGGGAGCAATATCCGCCAGGACGCCTCTTTCTTTTAAATGATAGGGTGTCTCCGAAATCAGGATGAAAGGAACCGGAAAGGTGGTATGAGCCGTATGAGGTTCTCCGGTTTGATAATCCTTCATTTGCTCCAGATTCCCATGATCCGCCGTAATCATGACGGTTCCATGATGTTGTTGAATGGCTCCGACAATCTGTTCAAGACAATGATCAATTGTTTCCGCGGCGATAAGCGCCGCAGGGAAAATACCGGTGTGTCCGACCATGTCCGGATTGGCCAGGTTCAAAACGATAAACTGAAATTTTTCGGCTTGAATTTCTTTGATTAATTTATCGGTGACTTCCTGTGCGCTCATTTGGGGTTTCAGGTCATACGTGGCCACTTCCCGGGGCGAGGGAATTAAGATCCGCTCTTCTCCGGGATAAACAGTCTCTTTACCCCCATTAAAGAAATAGGTGACATGGGCATATTTCTCCGTTTCGGCGATTCGAAGCTGTTTTAATCCGAGATGACTGATGATCTCTCCTAACAAGGCATTCAGAGAGGTGGGAGGGAAAGCGGCGGGGAGAATATGGTTCTCGTCATACTGGGTCATGGTGACCACACGAATATCCGGAGGCGCTGTCCCCCGGTCAAAAGAGGTAAATGATTTTGACGTCAGTGCCATTGTTAATTCCCGTGCGCGGTCAGCCCTGAAATTAAAAAAGATGACCCCATCCCCGTTCTGAATCGGACCGACCGGTCTTTCATTCTGGTAAATAACCGCCGGTTTAACAAATTCGTCGGTCACGCCCTCCTGATAACTTTTTTGAATCGCGTCTGTGGGAGAAGAGGCCGGATTTCCTGTTCCTGGTACCAGGGCATCGTATGCCTTCTTGACCCGGTCCCATCTTCTGTCCCGATCCATCGCGTAGTATCGGCCACTGACTGTTGCGATCTGACCCACGCCGATTTTCGAAATAAATTCAAGAAGAGGTTCGAGATAAAGAAGAGCGCTCTTGGGCGGTGTATCTCTTCCATCCAGGAATGGGTGAATAAAGACTTTCTCCAGACCGTTTAATTTTGCCAGCTCCAGGAGTGCGTAGAGATGTTCGATATGGCTATGAACCCCGCCATCCGACAAGAGTCCCGCCAGATGCAGCGCCCTTTTATCTCTCTTCAAGTCTTTGATCAGATTAAGAAAGACAGGGTTTTTGAAAAAGGATTTGTCCCGGATCGATTTGTTGATTCTGAGAAGTTCCTGGTATACCACGCGCCCGGCGCCAATATTGAGATGCCCGACTTCTGAGTTTCCCATCTGACCTTCTGGCAAGCCCACATACTCGCCTGAGGTCATGATCTGGCAATGCGGAACTTTGGACAAAAGTTTTTTATAATAAGGGGTGCGGGCTTGTACGATGGCATTGAAATCTGGATTGGGGTTGATTCCCCATCCGTCAAGTATGATGAGCAAAACAGGGGTATTTTTGACCATGCGGCGTGAACCGGTTAACCCTTGGCGACCATAATCGGATTTTCAGTATCGGAAGAAGTTTCTTCCAGAATAGGGCAGGCGGTATAAGAGTTCCAACGTCCGCATCGGTGGCACCGGCCGGACCATTCCACCGTGTGATAATCGCAAAGCGGGCAATAATAGGGGACTTTGACGGACTCCTTTAAATGGAGCGCCTTCTTGAAAGCTTCGACGGCCTTGGCCGGAAAGCCCTTTCGCGCATAAATCAGACCTAACAATTTATAGAGATCCGGGAACCGTCCTTCATAATTCTCAATGGATATCAATAAATTATAGGCATCGTCGATCATTTCAAGCCGGAAATAAAGCTTACCCAGGTAAAATTTATTGACAATGTTTGAAGGGTCCCGTCTGACGATGCTCTGATAAAAACCGATGATTCGGGTCGGCTGGCCCATTTCAAGATAGAGATCTTCTATCCGAAAAAGAAGGGTGTGGTGCCCATTGAGAATAAATGCCTTTTCCCAAAACTCTCCGGCTTCTTCAACTTTGTTCTCATTGATCAAAACTTCTCCCAAGCCAATGTATGCGGGGAGGAAATTTTTTTCCATTTTAAAAGCACTTTTAAAATATTTCTTGGCGTGATCCAGTTCTCCGTTTTCAAGAAAACCTTTCCCCACCTCATATTTTAATCCAAGGAGAAGGTCATGGGCATCTTTAAGCCCCTGCGAAGAAAAATCCCCTTCGTTTTTCAAGATTTTCTCCTGAAGCGCATGAGCTTCTTCCCATTTTCCAAGGAGAATATAGACGTCTCTTAGTTTGGTTAAGGCCTGCAGGTCGGATTCCTGAAGTGCAACCGCCTCTTTAAGAACGCCAACCGCCTCTTCAAAACGGCCGCTTTCCTCATAATCTCTGGATAGCGCAAACAGGATTTCCCGATTCTGTTCATCCAGGCCTTTCGCCTTTCTATGCAACCGGACGGATTCGTTGAAATTCTTTTCTATCCGGAAAGCATTGCCGAGACGGAGCAGAGAATCGACATGATTCGGTTTTAATACCAGGATTCTTTGGAAAAGCCCAATGGCTTCTTTATTTTTTTTGGAGAGGAAGGTGTTCACGGCGTGGGTGTACATTTCCTGGATTTTGTTCTCTTTCTTTTGTTGTCTGGAAAATTTCCAGTTTAAGAAGAGATTTTTGGTTTCCCGGACTCCCGCGGAGAAGATAACAAAAAGACCGCCAAAGGCAATGGAAAATAAGACCAGACCGGCGACAGAAATATCAAGGGTGGAAGTCTGAGTGAGACGAAGCGTCACATGGGAGGGATTGAGATAATCGATGTATCCCAGCACCAGCATTAATAGAACAAAGATTACGAGAAACAGCCGCATAAAGAACTATCCTTTAGGGTGCCCGGTTATCCGATTCGCCTTTTTTTCCCGGCCGATTTTGTTTCCACTTCCAGTTCGATTCTGGGAGCGTCTCCCCACAAACCGTCCAAATTGTAAAAAGCGCGTTCTTCTTTTCGAAAGAGGTGGACAATCACGTCGTCATAGTCAAGGAGAATCCAATGCGAACCTTTTGCTCCCTCGATGCCCAGTGCTTGAATGCCCTTTTTCCCCAACTCTTTTTCGATTTCATCTGTTACGGCGCTTAACTGGGGCTGCGAGTCAACAGAACAGATTACAAAATATTCCGTCAGAGCGGTCAACTCCGTCACTTCGTAAACAACAATATCTTCTCCCTTTTTTTCGAGGGCAGATCTGGCTGAAATGAGCGCTTTTTCTCTGGATGAAATCGTTATCCGTTTCCTTTTTATTTTAGAAAAAAATCCTTTTTTTCATTATAAAAGATTTAACAGGTTCGGGCAAGAGTTTATTATCAAAATCCTTGCCAGATCTCAATTTTTCTCTGATATTGGAGGAAGAAATCGGATACGGTTCAATGACGAGGAGAGTTGGGCCGGGGAAAGCGTTGGATTTTAGCTCCAGCCGGTCAATTTCTTTCCTGTCCAGCATGGCGAGTTGTTTTGGAGAAGTTTGAGCAAAATAGGGGAGGGAAGATAACTGGATGAATTTGTAGCCCGGTCTCGAAACGACGACGAAATGGACCGATTCAAGGAGTGAAAGCGGTTCTTTCCACGATTCGAGTTCCAAAAACGCGTCAAGACCGATGATGAAGAAATAACTTTCATCCGGCGATTTCCGTTTTAGGACCCTGACGGTATCGATGGTATAGGAGCGATCTGGCCGCATTATTTCGATATCGGATACTTTGAGATAAGGGTAGGCTTCAATCGCCAGACGGACCATTTCATATCGATCAGCCGGAGAGGCGAGTTCTTCATCCAGTTTGTGCGGGGGGACACCGGTAGGAATCAGAATAATTTCATCGAGAGACAAACGGGAATGGACTTCCAACGCCAGGTGAAGATGCCCCAAATGAATGGGATTGAAAGTTCCACCCAGCAGTCCAATTTTCATTCTCGAATCTGGCCGTTTCCAAAAACGACAAACTTCTTGGACGTGAGCTCACGGAGCCCCATCGGACCCCGGGCATGGATACGTGATGTGCTGATTCCAATTTCTGCTCCCAGTCCGAACTGATACCCGTCGTTTAGGCGAGTTGAGGCATTGATCATCACCGCGGACGCGTCGATTTCATTGAGAAATTTCACTCCCTGGCTGTAATTTTCAGTAATAATCGATTCGGTATGCCGGGACCCATACTGTTCGATATGGGCCATGGCCTCTTCGAGCGAGGCCACCACTTTAATAGAAAGAATCAAATCAAGATATTCTGTTCGATAATCCGATTCGGTAGCCGGTTTAACAAATTCCCCGTAATTTTGAGTTTCAGGACAGCCTCTGATTTCCACCCCGCGCTGATTCAGTTTATCGAGAAGGTCGGGAAGTAAAAGAGGGGCTGCTTTTGCATGAATGAGAAGCGTTTCCATTGCGTTACACGTTCCGGGCCGTTGAACTTTCGCATTAAGTGCTATCTTCAGCGCCATTTCGAGATTGGCGTCGGAGTCGACATAAATGTGGCAAAGCCCCTTATCATGTTTGATGACCGGGATACGTGAACCTTCCGTAACGGCCTGAATAAGCCCTTCGCCTCCTCGCGGTATGACGAGATCGATTTCTTCATCCATTTTTAGAAGCTCGGCAGTGACTCCCCGGTCGGTTTTATTGATAAACGTGACTGCCCCTTCCGGAACGTTAAACATCTTTAACGCTTCCACAAAGAGCTCCGCCAGTTTTTGATTGGAATGGATCGCTTCAGATCCCCCCTTGAGAATGACGCTATTCCCCGATTTTAAGCAGAGACTGGCGGAATCAATAGTGACATTCGGGCGAGATTCATAAATAATCGCAATGACCCCGATGGGAACCGTCATCTGGCCGACTCTCATTCCGTTGGGTCTCTTCTTCAGGTGGAGCACTTCCCCAACGGGATCGGGCAATGCGGCAACCTCCTTTAACCCGTCTGCCATTTCTTCGATTCTTTTCCGATTCAGCGTCAGTCGTTCTATTTTGGCGGCTTCGAGTTTTTGCTCCCGGGCATTTTCCAGATCTTTTAGATTTTCCTGAAGAATATCTTTTTCAAATTTGACCAGGAGGCCTGCCACCGTGAGTAAAATATTATTCTTGATCGGAGCGTCTAAAATAGCCAGTTTTCTGGAAGCTGATTTGGCGCTTTTGCAGAGGGGTTGTAGGTATTCCTGATAGTTCATAGAAAGAAATTCCTTTTTAGTTTATTTGAACCTGTTGGTCACTTACTAATCGAGCAAAACCAGGTTATTGCGGTGAATCACCTCATCGGCAAACTTATATCCCAATACCTTCTCTATATCCGTTGTTTTGATTCCTTTAATCTGGTTGATCTCATGGGCTGGGTAATTGACCAGGCCTTTTGCGATCTCTTTTCCGTCCCGATTCAGACAATTCACAGCGTCGCCAGCCATAAAATTCCCTTCGACAGAAGTAATCCCGGAGGGAAGTAGACTTCTTCCCCGATGCACAAGGGCGGTCGAAGCCCCTTCATCCAGATAAATTTCTCCTTTGGATTTGATTGAAAAAGCAATCCAGTGTTTTCGGCTGGTCAGTCTCTCTCCTTTAAGATGGAAGAGGGTTCCGATTTTCTTTCCTGCGAAAGCCTGTGTTAAATTGCCTGAAACAGTTCCATTCAAAAGCAGGGTCTGCACGCCATAGGCCCCCACCTTTTTTGCGGCGTCAATCTTGGACCTCATACCGCCGGTTCCTTCCAGGGTACCGCTTCCGCTCGCATTTCTTTCTATTTCATCTGTTATTTCAACTACTTCGGACAAGAGTTTTGCCTCGGGGTCTACCCTGGGGTCCGCCGTAAAGAGTCCATCGACGTCGGTGAGAATGATCAGCAACTGCGCATCGATCAGATTGGTAACGAGAGCGGCAAGATGGTCGTTGTCTCCGAACTTGATTTCGTCGAAGGAGACGGTGTCATTTTCATTAACGATCGGAATGACCTGATGATCAAAAAGTGCAAAAAAGGTATTCCGGGAATTCAAGAATCTTTTTCGGTCGGCAAGATCTTCTCCGGTCAGCAAGATCTGGGCGACCGGGATTCTATGGGTCTTAAAGGTTTTTTCATAAAGCCACATGAGCTGACTCTGTCCCGCGGCAGCGGCGGCCTGTTTGAGCGGAATTGACTTGGGCCGCTCCTTTAAACCGAGTTTTTCCATTCCGGCTAAGATCGCTCCGGATGAAACCAGAACCACCTCAATCCCCCCCGTCTTGAGACGAGCAATCTCTTCAGCCAACTCTTCGATCCGGCTCTTATTTAATCCGACTCCTCTGGAGGCAATAATGCGGCTTCCAATCTTAATAACGACCCGTTTGCAATTTTTGATTGATCGCATGTTTATGCTTTTGAAATAAGTTCTGAATGACGGATCTGGTCCACCCGGCTTCCTAACAGCTGAATGAGTGGCTCGAGCCCTGAATGGGTGACGGCTGAAAAGGCTAGAAAATCGTATTGATTCTTTTTGCAGAATTGCTGAAGCTTTTTTAGTTTTTCCCCTGATTCCTGAATATCGATCTTGGAGGCCCCCACAATAAAGGGTTTAAGCGTTAAATCACGGTGATAGCACTCGAGTTCGTTTCGAATGATTTGAAAGCTTTCTAAAGGGTCTTCGTCTGTCATTTCTGAAATATCAATTAAATGTAGCAGAATCGACGTTCTTTCGACATGACGCAAAAATTGAAACCCGAGGCCTTTTCCCTCGTGCGCTCCTTCAATGAGTCCGGGAATGTCAGCTACCACAAAGCTTTTTTGATCCCCCCAGGCGACGACTCCGAGCTGGGGAGTCAGCGTGGTGAAGGGGTAATCTGCAATTTTAGGGTGAGCTGAAGAGATCGCTGAAATCAGGGTCGATTTCCCTGCATTCGGGAACCCGACCAGCCCGACATCGGCAAGAAGTTTGAGCTCAAGAAGAAGTGTTTTCTCTTCTCCCGGAAATCCGGGCTCCGCAAAAGTGGGCGCCTGAACCGTTGGGGTTGCAAAGTGTGCATTCCCTTTTCCCCCGCGACCTCCTTTGGCACCTACGAAGGTCTCTCCCGGGGCAACCAGGTCCGCCAGAACTTCTTCTGAGCCAAAATCCTTGATAGTCGTCCCCACCGGGACCGGAATAACCAGGTCCGGGCTGTTCTTGCCATACATTTTTTTCCCTTGGCCATGTTCCGCATGTTTGACGAAATAATTCTGCTGGTATCGCAAGTCAATCAGGGTGTTTAAATGTGGAGAGGCTTCGAAGACAATACTTCCTCCTTTCCCTCCGTCTCCTCCGTCAGGTCCCCCGCGGGGAACAAATTTTTCGCGGCGAAAACTGGTACAGCCGTTACCCCCGTCTCCGGCTCTGAGATAGATTTTAACTTGATCTATAAAATTCATAGGAACATTTTATCATTATTAGAAAGGGTTCAACAACCCCATTATGGCTGATTTAAAGCCAGCCACTCGTCTTTGCTGATTCCATAAACTTCCAGTGTGTAAATCCTGCTCCCTTTGTAGAGAGGCTCCTCCTGAGTTGACCGATAGGTCATCCCCGCATTTATGAGGACTTTCTTTGATGCAATGTTTTCAGGTTGGCACTGCCCCTCAATCCAGTGGAATTCACCCTGGCCGAACCAGGCTTCAATAAATGCGATGACCGCTTCTGTCATGAGGCCCTGATTTCGAAAGTTCTTATCCAGGGAAAACCCGATGGCACCCGTTCTTTCAACCGGGAACCATTTGAAGAAACCAATCATCCCGATTTTGGTCAGTGACTTTTTCAGGACCACTTTATAATTTGAAGGGGGATGCGGGGAAGAATAAAACAATAAGGTTTGCACTGCGGAAAAAAAGGAGAGTGCCTCCTCCCGCGCAGGGGTTTGTCTTTTTTGGGGAGTCCCCTGACAGGAAATCAGGCTCGCCCGGGGATCTTCATCCGAATTGAGTTCGATAATAAGGCGAGGAGTCTCCAGTCTGGATATAATCCTGGACATGCGCACTCCTTACATCTTACCTGTTACAGTTCAGGATTAGGCAGCTGCGGCAGGAATGACAGAGATGAATTTTCTTTTATTGGCCTTGATTTCAAATTTGATATGGCCATCGACTTTAGAAAAAATCGTATCGTCTTTCCCGATACCGACATTGAGACCGGGATGAAAAAGTGTGCCTCTCTGTCTGACGATAATAGAGCCCGCGGGAACCCATTCTCCACCGAATCGTTTGACGCCTAATCGCTGAGAATTGCTATCGCGGCCGTTTTTGGAAGACCCTACGCCCTTCTTATGTGCCATTGCAAAGTTTCCTTATCTATACCGTAATTTCTTTAATCTTAACTCTCGTAAAAGACTGCCTGTGCCCCCGGGTTCTACGGTAGTTCTTTCTCCGTTTTTTCTTAAAAACCAGAATTTTTCGGCTACGGTCCTGAAGAACGATTTCAGCCGTGACTTTTGCATTCTTAATTAAGGGAGTCCCCACTTGAATTTCCTGGTCATCGAGATGGAGCAAGGCAACTTGCTGAAGCTCAATCGTATCCCCGAGATTTCCTTCAATCTTTTCCAGATCGACAAACTTTCCTGGGGTGACCTGATACTGTTTTCCACCATTTTCAATTATGGCATATGACATCTGCTCAATCCTCCGCAAAAACTAACAAAATAGCATATTTTCTAAGAATCAGTCAATAGCTATTTTAGCGCCATTGTTTCGAAAACTCCTCTTCTTGAAATCCGACGGTGCTCTTTTTCCCATCCGTGACAAGGGGTCTTTTTATGAGCCGACCATCCTGGCTCAACATCACAATAATATCATCTTCCGACAGCTTCTTGATCAGTTCTTTCATATTTTTTGCACGATATTGGACTCCGCTCCGATTGAGAAATTGAGACACGGTTTTACCGCTCTGCCGGATTATCATTTTTAATTCCGTGACGGAAGGGGGAGAGGTGGTAATGTCAATTTCCTGAAACGGGAGTCTCTTGCCGGTCAGATATCGCTTCGCTTTAACGCAAGTTTGGCATTTGGCGTAGTGGTAAAACTTAAGCATATCGACTAGCGGCTCCCTGTCACTATCGGACCTGGACTGTCAGAAAGTTCGAGACTCTGTTTCCTGCAGAAAGAGTAATAGCGGCGGACGGGATCGAACCGCCGACCCAGTGATTATGATTCACTTGCTCTACCGACTGAGCTACGCCGCCCTGAATGAGTAGAAACTCTTTTCTTATCATTTCCTCATGATCTTTGTCAATCTCTTATCAAGCCATCTCCGCTCTGTTGAGTGGGAAACTTGGTCCTGATTTCTTTCCTTTCCTGAGAGAATTTTACCCATTTTTTACAACAAACTGAACGTCTTGATATTTAAGTCTCCCAAATTGGGAAAATCAATGCTTACGGATCGTAAGGAGAGGTGTCTGTATGATGGAACTCAATCAGGTCATTTTTCAAAAAAGAATCGCGCTATTCAGTCTGGTCGGCGAACTTCACAATGTGTCAGAGGCTTGCAAAAAAATAGGGGTCTCCCGTCAATATTTTTACGAACTCCGTAAAGATTATCAAAAACAGGGAGAAGAAGCTTTAAAGGTGAAGGACCGAAAAAAGCCAAATTTGAAAAACAGAGTCGCTCCCGAAATCGAAAAGGCGGTCGTCTCCATGGCATTCCAGAATCCGGCTTATGGTCAGGTTCGTGTCGCTCTCGAATTGAATAGAAGTGGCGTTCTGATCTCGCCTGGAGGAGTCCGTTCGATCTGGAAACGGAACGGATTGGAAAACTATCAAAAAAGAATTTCTCGTCTGAAGGAACGCTTCCTGATTCCAATTACGATCTGAAGCCTCAGGCGCCAGCCATACGATTTTTTCCAAAATAATGCACTTATTCCAATTTGTCACGAGAAAGAGTGTACTTTTCGAGTTTACAGGAATTTTACACTATTATGACCGCTCCGATTTATTGTGCGCTTAGACTACGCAAAATGAGTGAACCTCGTCGATTCGGTAAAAAAGCGTTTCTGGAAACTTAAATGTTAAAGAAAAAAATCGTTGTCCTCGAAGATGAACCTCACATTACCGAACTTTTGACACATCTATTTGAAAAAGAAGGGTATATCGTACGATCCTCTTCTGACGGAATTACTGGATTTCGAAAAATAAAAGAAGAAAAACCCGATATCCTGGTTCTGGACCTTATGATTCCGGGAATGGATGGTCTCGAGGTTTGTAAAAAGGTGAGAGGCGATGCTTCAGTGTCGTCCCTTCCTATACTCATGCTGACCGCAAAAGGGGAAGAATCCAATAAAATAATCGGACTTGAGCTTGGTGCGGATGATTATATGAGCAAACCTTTCAGTCAGAAAGAGCTCTTGAGCCGGGTTAAAGCGGTATTAAGAAGAGCCCATCCCCCGGCGACCTCTGGCAAGATCTATCATTATCAGAGTGTTTCCCTGGACACAGAACGGCATGAAGTCCGGGTCGATCAGAGAAATATTCTTCTGACCGCAAAAGAGTTTAAACTCCTCGAACACTTGATTATCAATAAAGGGAGGGTTCTCACGCGAGAGATCCTTTTGAATTCTATTTGGGGTTATGATTATTTTGGCACGACCCGCACCGTCGATGTTCATGTCAGCCGTCTCCGAGAAAAAATCCCGGTTTTGGCTCCTCAAATTTTATCGATCAATCAATTGGGTTATAAGCTAAAAGATGACTCAGAATAACGAGATTCCGAAAACTCCGAGAGAGTCCTTGGAAAAAATGCTTCGTTACCAAAACGAGAAAGGAAAAAAAGATGATTTGTCCAAATTTATTAATAAATACCAGCCCCAGGCTAGAATGCAGATGTGCTTCAACAGTTGAGAAACCTGAAGTTGGAACCGCTGACGTCAATCAATATTGTGCCACGGACCAATATGCTTCTTGTCCCAATTATCAAATGAAGATATCCGGTTTCAAGCGTGATATTCATCGTGAGGTCTTCCGAGCCCTCGGGTAACAAGAATCATGTGGTCAATTTCATGCCTCTTCTCTATTTACCTATTTTTCTTCAATTCCTTTAGATTCAGTCCATTGCATGACTTTTAGAATCGCATAGTTTTTTCGACAATTGACAGAGGCTATTGTCAAATTTGGATTAATGAGGATATACTCCATGAGTATGAATCCTATTCAAATGTTACTTTTTGCTATATTACAAGGGATAAGTGAACTCTTTCCAATCAGCAGTTTGGGTCACGGCGTCCTGGTTCCGGCCCTCCTCGGATGGGATCTAAACCGGCAAAATCCTGATTTTTTGCCGTTCCTCGTCCTGCTTCACCTTGGTACGGCGGGCGCGTTATTTATCTATTTCTGGCGGGATTGGAAAGAGCTGCTTTCTGCCGGATTGTTCCCAAAGAAAGAACAATCTTCTCAATCGAATTTTCGGCTTTTCTGGCTGTTGGTCGTTGCAACCCTTCCTGCAGGGGTCATTGGCCTCCTGTTTGAGAAAAAACTAAGGCTGCTCTTTGGGGGATTTAGTCTCATTGTCCTGTTTCTCATGATCAACGGCATCATCCTGATACTTGGCGACCGATTAAAACACCAGAAGGCAAGTCATCGCTTGGAGAGTTTAAGTTGGCAAAAAGCGATTTCAATCGGTCTGGCGCAAGCAGTTGCTTTAATCCCGGGCATTTCCCGTTCGGGGATTACCCTGATTGCAGGGTTGCGGAGCGGGCTCGATTACGCTGAAGCGGCTCACTTTTCATTTCTTCTCGCCACGCCAATCATTGGGGCAGCAGGACTTCTTGAAGTTCCCAAGCTATTTGCTGAAAGTGCACGTCTCGACCTTCTAATGGTTCTGATTTCAGGTGTGGTAGCCGGTCTCTTTGCCTATTTGAGTGTTTGGTTCCTGATGCGATATTTCAAGACCCATGAAATCAAAGCTTTAAGGCCTTTCGGATTCTACTGCATCAGCTTTGGCCTTGTGGCGTTGGTCTGGCATTACCTCTTTTTTTGATCTAGTCCTAATACAGTCCCCCCTCCTCAAAATATTCAAACTTCTTTAGAATTCGCATGATCGCTAACTCCAAAACTTTGGCGGATCAAATTTTATTTGGGAGGGGAATGTTCAGAAGAGGGAGTGATAAACCATTACTAAAATCTTTTTAAATATTAAATTGGTCCTTGACAATTCTTGAATTTTGTCGTTTATTTACTCCGAATTTACACATATTTGCTTTGAAATATAAACAAGAGCATTACTCTTTCGGGAAATTTTAATAATCGTTTATTTAATACAAAGGAGAGTCATAATGAAGCAAAAGTTCATAAATTCTATTTTAGGGCTTGCCATCGTTGCAGTGGCTGCGCTCGGAATGGTTCAGACGGTTAAAGCGGTCGAGTTGGATAAAGGTCTGAGCATTGACGTTCTCGGTTTCGTTGATTTCTTGGCAGTATCAGGAGATAGCTATAAAAATACGGCTGCAACGGGATCGGCTCCCGCGATTACAGGGGATGTCAATGCAGGAAAAGATAACGGCTATCATTTCACTCGGGCTTACATTACTGCAAAAGACAAGCTAAATGATGACCTGATGGTTCGATTGACCTACGATCAAAATGGTGGAACAGGCCAAAGATCTTTTGTTAAATTTATCTATGGAGATTATACTTTTTATCCGGGTCAGCATGTAATTCTCGGACTCCAACCAACTCTTTTTACCGGTTACGAAGAAGCATTTTATACCTTTCGCTTTCTCGACAAAGTCTTCACAGACCGTCAGGGGATCTTGACGACCTCTGATCAGGGTGTCAGCGTCGCAGGAACTTTTATGGACAAAATGCTCGATTACCAGGTCGGCGTATTTGAGGGCGAGGGATACAGCAGCGCGTGGGATGGTCAGGGTTTTGCTTATGTCGGACGCGTTGGGTTCAATATGCAAGGGGTCACCGTTTCCCTGTACGATCTGATGGAAACAAAACGAGGTGGTTTTGCGGAAGAAAATCCAACCCGCCTCATTGCATTTGTAACCTATGGAACCCCGGTGTTTCGTGTTGCGGGACAATATTTGACTGCGGATGATAATAAATCTGGTGTAAATCAAACAGCTTCTGGAGCTGTTCGTGGTGCGACTGGGACCAATCTGGCTCAGGGCCAATTTAATAAAGGAAATGGTTATTCAGTATGGGCCTATTCACGGATTCCAGGTATTGATCCTCTACGTGTTCTCGTTCGGTATGATTATATGAAACCGGATACCGATTTTGACAACAACACCAAAGGTACAGCGATCAATGGAAATGTCAATCCGGGAACCAATACACTTTTGAAGTTAGCATTCAGCTATGATTTAAGCAAAACAGTCATTGTGGCTCTGGAAGATAACATTATTACGAATAAGATAGACAATGTGGGAACCAGCGCGACCGACAATATTTTGGGTGTAAAGGCTCAGGTCGGGTTTTAATAGTAACAGATTACAATAGCATAATAGTATAGATGTTTAGCCCCCAGGTATGGGAGAAAAACTGATTTCTTCCATACCTGGCAATTTCCTCTCAATCTTTTCCTCGGCACCACTCTTATTTAAATCCCGATAACTATTTTACACCGATTTTACATCCAATTGATTGCACCTATAAACGAGAGGTCTATCTTTTGAACCGATTCATAAAATTACAAACCTAATCCAAAGGACCAAAATGATGAAATTCAAATTTAAGTTATTAATTCTGATTCTGTCTATCGGCTTAATTTCCGGAACAGCAGGATCACTTCTTGCTGCAGATGCCTTGTTAATTAACGGTGCAGGTGCAACCTTCCCCTATCCGATTTACTCCAAATGGTTTGATGAATTTGCAAAAAAGAATGCCGATCTCCATTTTAACTATCAGTCCGTCGGGAGCGGAGCCGGAATTCGTCAGGTGAGTGAAATGACCGTTGATTTCGGCGCAACCGATGGGCCGATGAACGATGATCAGCTTAAGACGAGCAAACAGAAACTCCTTCATTTTCCGACGGTTCTTGGCGCGGTCGTTCCCACCTATAATATTCCCGAAGTAAACGCAGAAATTAATTTTACCGGGCCGGTCCTCGCCAAGATCTTTTTGGGTCAGATGACCAAATGGAACGACCCGGAAATTGTCAAAACCAATCCGTCACTGAAATTTCCGGAAAAAGAGATTGTCGTCGTCCATCGTTCAGATGGTTCCGGGACCTCTTATATCTGGACCGATTTCTTATCTAAAGTGAGTCACGATTGGATGGAGAAGGTCGGCAAAGCGACTTCTGTGAACTGGCCGGTTGGACTTGGCGGTAAAGGGAACGAAGGGGTAGCCGGGCTCGTCAAACAGACCCCCTATTCGATTGGCTATGTCGAGCTGATTTATGCCATTCAAAATAAAATGGAGTATGGCAAAGTTCAAAATCAGGCCGGAACTTTTGTAAAAGCGTCTCTTGCCTCGGTGAGCGAAGCGGCTGCCGGGGCGTCCAAGAACATCCCGGATGATTTTCGAGTCTCCATAACCGATGCCCCGGGTCCAAATATCTATCCCATCTCATCTTTTACCTGGTTACTGATTCCTGAAGAAATTAAAGATCCGAAAAAGGGGAAAGCGATTGTCGATTTTCTGAAATGGATGCTTCATGACGGTCAGAGCCTCACGGATGCGCTCTCTTACGCGAAGCTTCCCAAGGAAGTCGTGCAAAAAGAAGAAAAGGCGATTACCAAAATTAAATATTAGTTTCTTTTTGGTACTGAATGTATTGATCTGCCGGTCGGATGTCTCTGACCGGCATTTTTTTTGACTGTTAGAATGTAAGGCATCTCGAGAAATGTCTCTGCCTGACGGAAATTGAACAGGGATTCATATTTCACTTTCAAAATGTTAATATGACTCAAAAGTAAAAATGGGGTCAATGTTTTTGATTGTCAGGATTCTTATTATTATCGCTTCAATCATGATCACGTTTCCGGCCCGCCTTACCCACGGTGCCACGGTTGAGAATGGTTCTTCTTACACTCTGGAGCAATGTTATCTTCTTGCTCTGGCACGGAGTGAAATCATCGCGTCTCAAATAGAATTGATCAATCAGGCTGAGGAACATATTCTGGAACATCGGGCCTCGTTTTCCCCAACGGTTAATTTCAGTTCAAATCTGACAACGCAGCAAACTCCCGACAATCCCCTCCTCCAGTCTGTTTTTTCAGCCAATCAGGCCACTGCGCAGGTGACTGCGAAGGAGAATCTCTTTAATGGCTTTCGGGATTTTGCGGTCGTTCGGCAAAAAACTTCTGAAAAAGAGGCCGCCCGATATGCGAAAGCCGAGGCAGAAGTCCGGCTTTTTGAAGATACGGCACAGTCTTTTTACAATGTTCTTGCTTATGAACATGATATTTCCAACTTTGAAAATGAGATTGCCGCGAATCAAAAGAGAAAGGAGGATCTGAAGGCCCGGATACGGGTCGCTCAGGCGAGGGAATCGGATCTGGTCTCGGTCGAATCCGCTATCGCCTCGCTGGAGGCGGTATTGTCGAATGCGATGGGACTTCTTTCCGTGGCCAGGGAGGTGTTTGCTTTTTTGACTGGCCTCCCCAACAATACGGCGGTTGTCGATGTTGAGATCTATCCTCAACAGTTAGGTGAACCGGAAAAATGGATGGAAAGTTATGAAAGGAGGCCCGATATTCAGGAGGCCAAATGGAATCTCAACGCTGCGGAAAGAGGCGTCCATGCCGCACAGGGAGGATATTATCCCTCGGTGGATCTCCTTGCAGATTACTACCTGACCCGCCCCGGACTCTATTCAGGGATAAACTGGGATCTACAGCTCAATATCACGCTCCCACTCTTTTCAGGAGGGCTGATTCAATCTCAGGTCAGAGATGCAGAATCTCAAATGCGCCAAAAGGAAACGGTCTTGTCGCAGACGAAAAGGGAAGCCGAACGGGACATTCGGTCAGCGTATAATATGCTGAAGGCGGATCTCATCCAGGTCTCCAAACTGGAAAAGGCCGCTGAATTGGCCCAGCGGAACTATGAACTTCTCTTGAAGGATAACCAGTTTGGTAACGTGTCCAATATCGATCTGCTTCAGGCATTGGCGAATGCCCATCAACTGAAGAGAGGGAGGGATCATGCCCGTTTCAATGCAAAATTGGATTACGCAAAACTCCAGGCTGTTTCTTCCGCCAGAGATCTTTCCAGTCCTCGAGACCCAGGAGTCAATCGATGAAGCAAGTCATCATGTGGATCCAGGCCCATAAGATCGTTGTTGTTCTGATTTTCATTGCCTTCGCGGTATGGATGATCGGCTTAAGGTTTCAGAAAATCCAGAGCGATAAAGGAACCTATTCTGATCCGGTGCAGAAGGGAACGATTATTGAAAGTGTTTATGGCATCGGGACCGTAACGGCAAACAGGACCTATCAGCTGAAGTCAGGTGTGACCAGTATTATCCGGAAACTTTATGTCAAAGAAGGTGACCAGGTCAAAAGAGGAAACCCGCTGGTTGCAATCGAAGGAACCGCGCTCATGACCGCTCCATTTGACGGCACAATAACCTCTCTTCCCTTTCGAAACGGTGAATCTGTTTTTTCCCAGACTGTGATTCTCAATTTGGTCGATCTTTCGGATCGATATCTCGTCGTCTCCCTGGAACAGCAGGGGGCCATTCATATCCGGCATGGTCAGAAGACAAAAATCAGTTTCGAAGGGATGCGGGAAACCTCATATGAAGGAGTCGTGGAGTCGGTCTATTCGAAAGAAGATAACTTCCTGGTCCGGATCAATACGCCTGATCTCCCGCCACAAATCCTCCCCGGGATGACGGCAGATGTGGCGATCGGAATTGCCGAACATAAGGATGTTCTCGTGGTGCCGGTGGCCTCTATCTTAACGGGAAGGGTCCAGGTGAAGCGCAACAACGAAAAGCCCTTTTCAGTACAGATCAAAACGGGACTGATTGACGGTGCAATGGCGGAGCTCATATCGGGCGATATTCGGCCCGGAGACCGGCTACTGATCCTCCGAAAGGTGGCTCCATGATCTCTCTTGCGATTCGTTACATGCTTGCTCGCCGGAGGCAGACACTCCTGACGCTCCTCGGCATCTTCTTCGGAACCGCTGCATTTATTTCGCTTTCAGGTCTAATGCTTGGCTTCAGGGAATTCCTCATCGATCAGCTGGTCAATAACAGCGCTCACGTTCATATCCAGGTGAGAGAGGAGTTTTTGACGGACCATTCCCTGGATCAATCATTTTATGGAAAGCAAATTAAGACCGTATTTTGGAATGTTCCCCCGTCCGGAAGAAAAGACTACGCCATCGTGGAGAATCCGCAAAACTGGTATAAGCGTTTGAATGCGGATCCACGTGTAGAAGGGTTCTCTCCTCAATTGACGGCGAGTGTGATCTTCAGCAAAGGGAAAGCGACTGCCCCGGGAACCCTGGTCGGCTGCGACCCGGTTCAACAGGTGAAAATCACGACAATTGGAAATTATGTGACCGAAGGGAGATGGAACGAACTGGCCGCAGGAGGAAACCGGATCATCCTGGGAGACGATCTGAGAAAGAAACTTGGGGTGCGCCTTTACCAGAATATCCTGGTGTCCCTGGCAAACAGCAAGCCGACCCCGTTTCAGGTGGTGGCCTTCTTTAAAACGGGCAATAAACTTGCAGATAGCCAGGCGTACGGAGGATTGGCAGATGTGCAAAAGGTTAACCGGACCTCCAATCAGGTGAACGAAATCAGCGTCAGGCTCCATGATTTCTCCCAGTCGGCGCAAATGGCGACCGCCTGGTCCAAAATCTCCCCCGAAAAGGTCGAAAGCTGGGACCAGCAGAATGCCAGTTTCCTCAGTGTCTTCTTTTTTCAGGATATCATCCGGTACCTTTCGATCGGGGTGATTCTGGTGGTTGCCGGATTTGGTATTTATAATATTTTGAACATGACCGTCATGCATAAAAAAAGAGACATCGCCATCCTTCGTTCAATGGGGTATGCCACGGGTGACATCGTCCTCCTCTTTTTTTCACAGGGTCTGATCCTGGGCCTCCTCGGATCTGCTTGCGGTCTGATATTCGGGTATCTAATATCGAATTACCTCTCCACGATACCCTTTCAGGGAGGTCCCGCCGGAGGCAGCCTGACCGGCACTTTGATGATCTCCCGAAATCCGAATATTTATATCCAGGCCGGAATTCTTGGAATCGTCTCTTCCTGTATTGCGGCGATTCTCCCTGCCCGTTCGGCAGGTCGGCTTGCTCCCATTGAAATCATCCGTGCCGGAGCGGAGTAAATTGTGGGAATTATAGCGAAAAAAATCGGAAAAGTGATCGGAGATCCGCCAACACGGGTCCTTACGGATATCACGTTGGAGATCAAAAGCGGCGAGTTTGTCGCCCTGACAGGACGTTCCGGTTCTGGCAAGAGCACCCTATTATATCTTCTAAGTAGTCTCGATGGGGCCTCGGAAGGTTTAATCGAGATTGACGGGATCGAGATCAGCAGGATGGATAAACTTGCGCTGAACCGGTTTAGAAACGAAAAGATCGGGTTTGTTTTTCAGTTTCATTATCTTATCGCCGAGTTAAGTGCTTTGGAAAATACCCTGCTCCCGGCTAGAAAGACCAAACAAGAGTCGAAAAAAAAGAACTATGCCGAATCGTTGTTAGATCAGTTCGGTTTGGGAAACAAGCTAAACCGTTTTCCCCGCCAGCTCTCCGGAGGAGAACAACAGCGGGTCGCGATTGCCCGATCTCTTGTCATGGAGCCCCGGTTTCTTTTTGCCGATGAACCGACCGGATCATTGGATTCCATAAATGGCAGACTGGTCATCGATATTTTACGCGAAGTGAACAGGAAAAGCGGAACCACTATTTTGATGGTGACCCACGATCAGGCCTATGCCAGCCTGGCGAATCGTCAAATTCAACTCGCCGATGGAAGAATGATTTAGAAAAAGCGATTGTTAAAGCTAAGTATTTAGCTCAGCGAGGAAACCGAGCGTGGAGCATCCGAGCTAGCTCTGGAAGCGTTTCCCAGCGGACATAAGATTTTAAATCCGGCTTTGCCGGTGAAGGGGGCGACGCGAGCCCCTAAATCAGGGCACAATGTGACGGATGATCTTCCCTTCGATCAGATAAATCACCAGTTCGGCGATATTGGTCGCGTGGTCGGCAATCCTTTCCATATATTTTGAAATAAAGCTGATCCGGATTGCCTGTGTGATCGTGTGATGTTCTTCCAGCATGAGGGCCAGAAGTTCATGAAAGATCTGATGGTTGAGCTGATCAACCCGGTCATCGTCGCGACAGACTTTACGTGCCATTTCTCCATTGCCGTTAACAAAAGCATCGAGCGATTCCCGGACCATCTGCTGGGTATACTTGGCCATCTGTTGAATATCGGCATAGGCTTTAACCGATTTCAATTCCGGTTCTTCAATAAGTTCAATCGCCCGTTCCGAAATATTTTCGGCCAGATCACTCATCCGTTCCAGTTCAGTCGAGGCCTTCATCGCGGTGGTAATGAATCTTAAATCCTTTGCCATTGGCTGGTGAAGTGCGATCAGTTTGAGGCATTCTTCGTCTATTTCAACATCGAGTGCATTGACCTGATGATCATTGATGATGACTTCTCGAGCAAGGACAGAATCTCGTTCTGTCAATGCTTTAACCGCTTTGGCGATCTGTTCCTCAACCAGGGCCCCCATACGGAGGATTGTTTCCTTCAATGCGTTTAGTTCTAAATCAAAATGCCGTTCCATAAGTAAACTCCTAAAATACAAAACTCTTTTTTGAACATTGGCTGTTGAGTAGGGTTTCAGCTGTGAGGCCGCAGGAGTAAGGCAACCGGAGCGTACAGGGTCGGTACGTGAGGATTGCCGAACGACGAGAACAAAGCAGATGATCCCTAATCATCAGCCAGAAAGCCTACCCAAATCTCCCTGTGATATAGTCCTCTGTCTTGGTTTCTTTTGGATTGGTAAAAATCTGCTTTGTTTCCCCAAACTCAATCATTTCGCCGAGAAGGAAGAACCCGGTGAAGTCGGAGATCCGGGCCGCTTGCTGCATATTATGGGTCACGATGATCACGCTGTATAATTTTTTAAGTTCAAGCAAGAGCTCTTCAATTCGGGAAGTCGCGATCGGATCCAGAGCGGAAGTGGGTTCGTCAAGAAGAAGGACTTCCGGTTCAACAGCCAGGGCACGCGCGATGCAGAGCCTTTGTTGTTGTCCTCCCGATAAGGAAAGGGCCGATTTGCCGAGCACATCCTTGACCTCATCCCATAGTGCTGAATTCTTGAGCGACCGTTCAACCCGCTCGTCGAGAAGTGACCGGTTTTTGAGACCGTTTAGTTTCATTCCCGACGCGACATTGTCATAAATGGACATCGTGGGAAAGGGATTCGCTTTTTGAAAGACCATTCCCACTCTTCGCCGGACCAGAACCGGATCGATACCCGGACCGTAAATATCCTGGCCATCTAAACGAACTGTCCCATTGGCTCTTGCTCCCGGAATGACTTCATGAAGTCTGTTAAGACAGCGGATAAAGGTCGATTTTCCGCATCCGGAAGGGCCGATCACCGCGGTAATCTGTTGGCCGAGGGTTACCATTTGAATATTTCTAAGAACCTGGGTTTCTCCAAACCAGGCATTGAGTTTTTCAATTTCAAAAACAGGTTTTGAGGCGGGCATGATTTCTGTTATCCCAATCTTTTCTGAAAAATCCAGCGGGAGATGATATTCATTCCAAGAATCAAGAGAAGAAGAACCATCCCCGCCGTCCAGGCCAGCTTATGCCATTCCTCGTAGGGAGATATGGCGTACGTATAAATCATTACGGGAAGCGAGGACACCGGTTCAAATAGAGACCGATTCCAATACTGATTTCCAAAAGCGGTAAAAAGCAATGGGGCTGTTTCTCCTGATATTCTGGCCAATCCTAACATGATTCCGGTAACAATTCCCCGGCTGGCGCTGGGAATAACGATAAATATCACCATCTTCCACTCTGGCAATCCAAGTGCGAGGGCCGCCTCCCGGATTGTATCGGGAACCAATTTCAAAAATTCTTCACTATTTCTGACCATGATCGGAATTAACATTATTCCAAGTGCAATGCCTCCGGATAGAAGTGAAAAGTGTCCCATTGGAAGTACTATGAGGATATAAGCAAAGATCCCGATGACAATGGAGGGAATACTGTTCATGAGATCAGCTGCATATCGTACACAAAATCCGATCACGTTCTTCTTTCCATATTCCGAGAGATAAAGTCCTCCCATGAAGCCAAGGGGAATACCCATTAATCCTGCCAGTCCCATCAGTTTTAGCGATCCCACAATAGCGTTGGCCATCCCTCCTCCGCTCTCTCCGACCGGTTTGGGAAGATGGGTAAAAAAAGCGGGACTAAAGGAGCCAATTCCGTGAAACACAATATAGCCCAGTATAAAAAAGAGAATCGAAATGACAAGAACCGAACTCAGACCAGTAAGAAAAAGCATAAAATAATTGATCATTTTTCGCCTGATGGCAAATGCTGATGTCATGATCTTCCCTCAAACTTTGCTGTAACGCTATAAATAAGCAGCCTCGCCAGGGCATGGATCAAAATCGTGACGACGAATAGGATTAACCCGATTTCGATGAGAGATTGGATATAAAAATCGGATGTTGCTTCTGTAAATTCGTTGGCGATGACGGCGGCCATAGTGTAAGCCGGTTCAAATAAAGAGAGTTTAATATCTGGCCGGTTTCCGATGACCATTGTAACCGCCATCGTCTCCCCGAGCGCCCGGGCAAGCGCGAGAAATACCGACCCCATAATTCCGGATCGGGCAAACGGGAGGACGGCTACCCAAATCATTTCCCAACGGGTGGCGCCGAGCGATAGAATTGCCTCCCGCTGTGTGGAGGGGACCGCTAACAGGACTTCACGGGAAACTGAAATAATAAAGGGGAGAATCATAATGGCGAGAATGATACCGGCTGTCAACATTCCGACGCCGTAGGGTGTACCCTTAAAAAAGGGGAGAAAACCGAAAGTGGATTTCAAAAAAGCTTCACCGCTATTTCGCATCCAGGGAACGAGAATGAATATACCGACGATTCCATAAATAACGCTTGGAATAGCTGCCAGGAGTTCAACCATAAAACTGATGGGGTTGGAAAGCCACCAGGGGCAGAGTTCCGAGAGAAAAATGGCCATCCCGAGACCAATCGGCACAGCCAGAAGGAGGGCAAGAAACGAGGTTATCAGGGTCCCATAGAGAAAGGTAAGGGCTCCGAACTGTTCGCCGACGGGGTCCCAGACGGTTTTCCAGAGGAAAGAGAATCCAAATTTTTCAATAGGTAGGTGTGAGTGAATGACCAGTTGGACGGCGATCAGAAGTGTCACTCCGAGAATCGAAAGAGCACCCAGTAACACTCCATTTTTGAACAGAAAATTGAGGAGCTGGCTTTTTCGAAAGAAGTGAAAGAACTCCCTGGAGGGATCAGCGCTATTCATAAAAGAAGTCATCCATTTAATCAAAATATTGGGTTTTATCAAGCTTAATGATTGATAATCACATCTTGATCAAATTTGGGTCACAACCGTGTAAACTTCCTTGATCCTTGCCGGTCAGGATGATCGTTTGCTCATGTTGACCTTTTCATGAGGAATCAGGAGGCGGGGAATCGGACGGAAAATGTCGAGCCTTCGTTGGGATAACTTTCGACTCCGACAGATCCGCCGTGAGCTTCGATGAGATGCTTTACAATCGAAAGCCCGAGACCGGTTCCTCCGATTTCTCGAGATCGCGCACGGTCTACGCGGTAGAATCGTTCAAAAATCCGGTTTTGATCCACCAGTGGGATGCCGATTCCATTGTCTTTGACAAAAAGTTCGATCCGGTCGTTCTTTTTCTGACTTCCAATAAGTATCTTCCCTTTTTCTGGGGTATATTTAATGGCGTTTTCAATGAGGTTGATGAATATCCGGGTCAGTTTGTCCGGATCAGCCTTTAAGACTAAATCTTCGGAGGTCTGAATTTCAATGGTTTGACCTTTCTTTTCGGCAAGAGGGTAGAGAGATGCGACCGTTTTCTCTAAAAACGGCTTGACCGAAATGGAAGTCAGTTGAAGTTTTTCCTTTCCTGACTCAATTCTCGCGAGTTCAAGGAGGTCCGAAACGATATTTTCCATCCGCTGGGACTGTTTTTGAAGGATCGCAAGAAATTTTTTTTCCTCCTCGGAATGGGAGGATTCCATTTCCGATAGCGCCTCAAGGTACCCTTTGATCGAGGTGAGTGGCGTTCTCAACTCATGAGAAACATTTGCGACAAAATCTTTACGGATCCGTTCAAGTCGCCTCATTTCAGTAATTTCGTGAAAAACCAAAACCATATAAAAGTTTTCGTCGTCATTTCCCCCCAAAGCGACAGAGGCCTGAACCTGGAAAAAAGATTCTCGCGGATGGGTAAAGGAGATATCGAGAGATTGATTCTTCCGATCGGCCAAGGCCTCACGAATCAATTCATTTAATTCGTGATGACGAATCAATTCATAATAATAGGTCTCCTTATGAACGGGACCTTGTAGCGAGAACATCTGGTTTAGGGAAGGATTCGTTAATAATACCATTCCTTCTGAATTGAGAATCATAATTCCTTCGATCATTCCATTCAGAACTGCTGAAAGCTGAGATCGTTCACCGGAAATTTCTTTCAATCTAAGAGAGATTTCATCGGCCATCTGATTGAAGCTTTTTGCCATAAATTCGATTTCATCCCCGGTTCGAATACGAATCCGTTGCGATAAATCCCCTTTTCCAAACGAATGGGCCGCCTGCGTGATTTCTTGAAGAGGCCGGGTGAGTCTTTTTGAAAAAAGGAAAGCAACCGGAATAGATGAAATAAATACAGCCAGAAAAACAAAAAAAAGGTTTTTCTTCATCCGGGAAGTTTGATCGGACAGTTCAGTCAAAGGGACTGCCAGCCGGACGAAACCAACGAGTTCATTTTCGATTTTTACCGGCACCGCGAGATAGACCATTCGCATTTTAACGGATTCCGAAAAGCGGATTGAAGTTCCGGTTCCATTGAACATCGCTTCTTGAATCTCCGGCCTCTGCAGATGATTTTCCATCGCCTGAAGTGCCGATCCCTTTTCATAGGAATCGCCAAGTACCACGCCATCTTTCCGGATGACCGTGATGCGGGCATGGACCTGATCCCCCAGCTTTTCAACTCTTGCGGCGAGCAAATTCTGGCGGTCCGGATCGATCAGGAGAGGGTTCAATAGAGTTCCGGCGAGGATTGCCTGGGGTAACAAATCTTTCTTGATTTGGAAGATATGCTCATTTTCGAGAAAATCGGAAGTGAACTGGCCCACCATTTCCAAAGAATTCTACGGGATAGTTTTTGAGTTTGGACCGTTTCATTCTTCATCTTTTATTTTATAGCCAAGCGACTTGACGGTGACCACGGCATCAGCCAGAAGGGGAATTTTTTCCCGGATTCTCCCGATATGGACGTCAACGGTACGGGTGGTGCCAAAATAGTCGTATCCCCAGACATGATTTAAGAGGGCATCCCGGGTCTGAACTCTTCCCCGATTTTTTAACAAGATTTCCAGGAGACCAAACTCTTTAGATGTGAGAGAAACCTCTTTATCATTGAGTCGTACCTCATGCCGAACTGGATCGAGAGTGAGTGGGCCATATCTCAGAACCGCGGGAGTTTCAGCTGGCGAGGATCGCCGGAGAAGAGACTTCACGCGAGCCACCAGTTCTCTCGGGGAAAAGGGTTTCGTCAGATAATCATCTGCCCCAAGCTCCAGACCCAGAACCTTGTCGAATTCCTCCCCTTTGGCAGTCAGCATGAGAATCGGTACTGAAGCGGTTTCAGTTTTACCCCGAAGCTTTTTGCAGATTTCAAGGCCATCCATCCCCGGAAGCATTAAATCCAGTATGAGTAGATCGGGCCGGCTCCGCTGAATCTCAGTCAACCCTTTTGCCCCATCCGAGATATGGGTCACCCGATAGCCCTCTTTTTCGAGATAAAGTTTGATTAAACTGGCAATGTCGGGTTCATCTTCTATGGTGAGAATATGGAGAGGCATGCTGGCATTATCTATGAATCCTCAGACTCTGTAAAGAGGGGAGGAAATAAATGACTTGACAATCAAATTAATAAAGTATACTATTCAGATCAAAATAGTAGACATTAAAAAATGTTATCCAAAAAAGCAAAATATGCCCTGAAAGCCCTTCTGGTTCTGACTGGAGAAGAAGGGAAGGGGCCGGTTTTAATTTCGACGATTGCAAGGCAGGAGAGAATTCCAAAGAAATTCCTGGAGCAAATTCTCCTTGAGCTTAAAAAACAGGGGATACTTCAGAGCCAAAAAGGGAAAGGGGGAGGATATCTTCTGGGAAGGTCATCTCGTGAAATCATGATGGGTCAAATTGTTCGGATTATCGATGGCCCTCTGGCTCCACTTCCCTGTGTCAGTCAGACCGCTTATCGAAAGTGCGCGGAATGTCACGATGAGTTAACCTGTGGTATCAGAATGGTCATGAAAGAGGTACGAGATTCTACGGCAAAGATATTGGATCGGATTAGCATGTCGGAAGTACTAAGAAATGTAAAAACTTTAGAACGACTGACTCATTTTAAGACAGTCTGACATGGCCAGATCTATTTTTTTAATGATTAGTCTATTTACTCCATAGACTTAAGAGGGAATAAGAAAATTCTCCGAAAGGAATGATGCGAATGTTACCTCAAAAAATATTCAAATTTATCCTGTCTTCTTTGATGATGTTGGTGCTGTTTCATCCCTATCAAGTCCAAGCGGCAACCACGTTGTTAAACGTCTCCTATGATCCGACGAGAGAGTTGTACCAGGAATACAATGCGGCATTTGTAAAGTACTGGGAGGGAAAGACCAGGGAGAAGATTGTGATCAATCAATCGCATGGTGGTTCAGGGAAACAGGCCCGGGCGGTCATTGACGGGCTGGAGGCGGACGTGGTGACGCTGGCATTGGCCTATGATATCGATGAAATCTCGGAAAGAGGACAGTTGCTGCCCAAGAATTGGCAGTCACGCCTTCCTCACCAGAGTTCGCCTTACACCTCGACGATTGTCTTTCTTGTTCGAAAGGGTAACCCGAAGGGGATCAAAGATTGGCCCGATCTGATCAAGCCGGGTGTCGGCATTATCCCGGCCAACCCTAAAACCTCAGGGGGTGCCCGCTGGACTTACCTGGCGGCCTACGGATATGCGTTGAAAGCCAACAATGGGGATGACGCCAAGGCCCGGGCCTATATCAGTGCTTTTTACAAGAATGTTCCTGTCCTTGATTCAGGGGCAAGAGGCGCAACAACCACCTTTGTCGAGCGCGGGATCGGCGATGTTCTGGTCGGCTGGGAAAATGAGGCACTCCTTGCCTTGAAAGAACTGGGCAATCAAAAGGTAGAAATCGTGGTTCCCTCCATCAGTATCCTTGCCCAGCCACCGGTTGCCCTGGTTGACAAAACAGTTGATAAACATAAGAGCCGTCCGGTAGCAGAAGCTTATTTGAACTATCTTTATAGTGAAGAAGGCCAGGAAATCGCCGGAAAAAACTTCTATCGTCCTGTAGATCCCAAAATTGCCGGGCGATATGCGAAGCAGTATCCCAAGTTGACTCTTTTTACGATTGACGATACTTTCGGGGGATGGCAAAAGGCTCAGAAACTTCATTTTTCTGATGGGGGAATTTTCGATCAAATTTATCAACCCGCATCGAAATAAAAAGGGCGTCTATTCAGAATGATTTTTAAGAAACGAAATATCCTGCCTGGATTCGGACTCACCATCGGGTTTACGCTGTTTTATCTTTGCCTGATTGTACTGATCCCTCTCTCGGCCATTTTTTTCAAAACGACTTCTCTAAGTTGGAGTCAGTTCTGGCTCGTCGTCACTGCGCCGCGCGTTTTGGCCTCCTATAAAATTACGTTTGGAGCGTCATTGATTGCGGCTTTAATCAATGTCTTTTTTGGATTTCTGGTTGCCTGGGTACTTGTCCGATACACGTTTCCCTTCCGCAGAATACTCGATTCTCTCGTCGATCTCCCGTTTGCTCTCCCCACAGCCGTTGCCGGAATCACCTTGACGACGTTGTTTTCAGCCAAAGGGTGGATCGGACAATATCTCGAACCGCTCGGAATTAAGGTAACCTATGCACCGCTCGGAATTGTCATTGCATTGACCTTTATCGGGCTTCCATTTGTCGTTCGGACGGTACAACCTATTTTGGAATCGCTTGATTATGAAATAGAAGAAGCTTCGGCCAGCCTGGGGGCCAATCGTTGGCAGACCTTTGCCAAGATTCTGTTTCCGCAAATGTTTCCAGCGCTTCTGACCGGTTTTTCGATGGCATTTGCGCGGGCCGTGGGAGAATATGGTTCGGTTATTTTTATCTCCGGAAACATGCCGATGCGTACTGAAATTACACCGCTTTTGATCATTACTAAACTGGAACAATACGATTATGCCGGTGCGACCGCAATTGCCTTGGTGATGTTGATTGCCTCATTCTGTCTCCTTCTGATTATCAATCTGCTTCAATGGTGGAGCAACAAGCGATATGCCTGATCGAACG
>JACQBW010000031.1 GCA_016194305.1 Nitrospirota bacterium
GGGCGGGGCACGCCCGGTTAGCCTGTGGAGAGATGGCTCAGTCAGGCCGCTCGATGAATCAGGAACCCGCCGAAGTGAGTCAGTTAGCTTTTAGCTGAACGCCGTAGGAATCCCCTTCCTTTAGGGAGGGGAGGATGTCAATGAGGCAGACGTCATGGAAAAGGGGACTGAACGATCTTGGTAACCTCCCTCTCTATGAAATAGATAACGTTGGGAATAACTTCATAAGGCGGCCATGAATAAGAACCTCCCCCTCAAATACCTGATCTGGATTGAAGCCAGAAAGAAGTTTCATCTCTCCCATCCTCAAATTCAGATGGCTCGAGAGCTTGGAATGAACCCCAAGAAGTTCGGTAAGCTTTCTAACCATGAACAGGAATCCTGGAAGCTGCCGCTGGGTGAGTACATCGAGGAGCTTTACCTAAAGTATTTCAAAAGGCGTTCTCCTATGAACGTTTATTCCCTTGAGGAACTCGCGAAAGAAGAGAAGAAAAAACACGAAGCAGGCAAGGAGCGAAGGCTATCCGAAAAAGCGGAAGAAACCGGAACCGACCTTTAGCCAAAAATAACCTTCACCGGATCGGAGTAAGCTGTTGCGCTTTCTTCTATATGTGGGTTGTACGCCATGTTGGTCATTTTTCCAGGTCATACGATAACTTTTCGGGGGATTTGTAAAAACCCCGATTTAGATTAAAGAAAATGGAATAAACTGACATGAATCCTGTTCTGATTGTTAAAAATTGTACCAGAGAAGGTCCGGGAATCATTGAGGTCCTTTTAAAGAAATTTTTGATTCCGTTTAAAATCGTTGACCTTGAAGGGGGAGATTTTTTCCCTCCGCCGAATAATTTTAGCGCTCTCATCGTCCTAGGGGGACCGGATAGCGCCAATGATAACAATAAAAAGATTCAAAACGTTTTGACCCGGATACAGGAAGCCCTCTCTTCTCAAATCCCTTATTTTGGAATTTGCCTTGGATTACAACTCCTTGTAAAAGCAGGGGGTGGAGCAGTCGTGAAAAATCCCGTGAAGGAGATTGGGTTCCGCGATCCGGAAAAGATATTTTTCGAGGTCAACCTGACCCCTCAAGGGAAAACCGACCCTCTCTGCAAAGGTTTGGAAACCTGAACAGGGAAATATTGCCAGAACCAGATTGTCAAGGCCAGTCCCCTGGCTTACGGAATTCAGGGCCATCTGGAACTGACAGAAGAACTCTTCGAGTCATGGAGGAAGGAAGATCCGGATTTAGCCGGTCTTTCACAACCCGAGCTGGAAAATGACTATAGTTTTCTCCAGAACGAGTTATTTAAAACCGGCTCTAAACTTTTCACCAACTTTTTAATTTTAGCCCGATTAACGAAATAGAACCTTTTATTTTTTTTGAGGTTTTCCCTTATTTTTTCTAATTTTCAGAGGTTATACTCCCACTTTTCGGGGGATGTGCAAAAACCCCCTATTTATATTTTGGTAAATTAAACCATCGATTGGAGACCAATGACTAAACAAATCAAAAACAGAATGCTGACCCAATTGGACGCCGTAAAACTTGTCTGTAAGTACCTTGAAGAAAGGGGATTTCTGGTTACTCATTCACCCCTTATAGACAAGAGGGTCAATAATATCCGGGCGACCCTTAAAGGAACACAGGATGTTGTTATAGAAGTCCGAGGGAACACCACTGTCCCCCGGGTACGTACCAGCACTCCCTCCAGGCCCTATGGTTCAGAACAAATCAAGAAACACGTTGAACACGTTCTCTACCAGGCCACTCAGAATGTCTGCGGAAAAAACCTGGCTGGCATTGCATTTTCAAAAAACATGTTTTATCAAAAATGGGTAACTCCAATTCTTCCTGCTTTAAAGAATATCGGAATAGAGATTTTTTGGATCCTCCCGGACGGACACATCGAGATTCTTGGATACTGGAAAAATAATCTAATTCAAGGGGAAGGAAAATTCAGCCCAAAATAAATATAACCTTTTAAGATAATATTATTTTTGAGGAGGTATTACCTAGTCCCACAAAAGAACGGCCCATTCCATAACAGGAATTTCTGTCCGGAATTTTGCTCCGGGCGAGGGAGCCTCGCCAGAAGATTGCGATCCTGGAGATTTTATAGTAGTTTAATATTAGCCAGCCTTTTTCCCAACTTTACAAAATCCTTCCCTCTGTTATCTTTATAGTATGGCCGTCAAGAAAACCTACACCATTCGCGAAGCGGCGAAAAAACTGGGAATCACTCCCGAATCGGTTCTCAAGGCAATTCAAAAAGGGCGCCTAAAAGCTCGAAAGAAAATTGTTAAAATTCCTCAAGAAATTTGGATGATCGAAGTTTCGTCCGTTGAAGCTTATGTCGTCTCAAGATCCCATCAGAAACGTGGTTTAAAAAGAGATGTGAAAAGACATTGACAGGTTAGTGTATACTATCCTATATTCACGGGGATTCCTCACTTTCGAAGGCCTGGATTTGACAAAACTCTCACCAGATGTAAAATTAAACATCACCTATTGATTAAAAAATCATTTATTCATTTATTGAAGAAATAACCGTGCGCATTCCTACTTTCATCAACTCGCGGCAAGCAATTTATAGATAACGGTTTTTCGTCAGATCCGCCTCTCCGCGTTTTCAGGACGGGGAGGATGTCCAATTCAAAAAGCAAAACAACCCGAGTCAGGATTGCATAACAAAGGAATTTAAGATAAGTGACCGAGTGTTTTCTAGATGTGTGAGAATAGGACGGCCAAACCGTAAGGAAGGGGAAGAGGCATGATTGCCACGCCCGAAAAAAGGATTCTGGTGGTCGATGACGACGATCTGATCAGAGAAACCTGTCAGAATATCCTGGCCTCCGCGGGTTATTTCGTGGAAACAGCCGCTGACGGCGTGGATGCGTTAAATAAAATAAAAAGTTGTCCTTATGATCTCATCCTGTCAGATCTCAATATGCCCCGGCTGGATGGATATCAGCTCTATCTCTGTGTGAAAAAGGATTTTCCTTTCCTGACAGGCAGATTCCTTTTAATGACCGGGAATCCTCCGGCTGGAGAAGAGGGTGAGGCGATTCTTTTACAAATCCATCAGAGAATCCTTAAAAAACCTTTTCATCCGAAGGAGCTTTTAGATCGGGTCAGAGGTCTCACCGCTGTTCCGATTGAGTGGAGAAAAGAGGAGCGTTACCCGTGGAATGCGGATTGCCACATAGCACTCGCAGCCGATTTTCCCTTACTGATCGCAGTAATACAGAATATTTCCAGTCAGGGGATGAAAATAAAACATTCAGGCTTGCCGGTTCTAAAGATAGGCGATCTTGTCTCTGTCAACATCCCTCAAAAAAGGGTAGAAAGGAAAGCCCAGGTCCGGTGGTCAGATCAATCAGAAGGTTTTTCTCTAAGCGGCCTGGAGTTAATGGAGCCGCTCCCTGTCCCCTCTATTTTAGCGGCTCCGTCTTCCCCCATGGAGACTCATTGACCCAGGTATTGCTCGCCGCTGGCGGCACCTACATTTTCGTTTCCCGCTGGCCGGACATCGTCGTCGGCGCCATCATCGCAGGCCTTTTCCTCAGCTCCGCTCTAAGTGTCCTGCGCCAGTCGCTGCTTGCGCTGTACGGACCACCACCTGTTCCGCCTTCTCAAAACCTTAAGCCGGTAGCCCTTCACCTGTCCACAAAAGAACCAAGCAACCCTGGGTAAAAAAGGTAAGATCACCTATCCGCGCAGTCTCATCTGGAGTAAAGGATGTCACCTTTTCGAGCCTATTTTGGGTTTCTGCAGAAGTTCCTTTTGGGGCTTTCTATAATATTCGTTCTCCAATCCTGTGTAGCGAGTACAAAATACGATGAAATTCCGATTTCAGATCGGCGAATGAATCTTTTTGGCCTGCAGGCGATCTCGACGAAATACCTCGACGAACATCCACAAGACTTTCATAAATTTTCCAGAATTTTGACTGAAGCAGACGACGCGCTTGGGACACATCAAACCCTTACGCACGGACACGTGATGGGCTGGATTCAACGCAGCCTGACCCTTGAAGGATACAATGAGAGCATGCCAGTCTATCTGTTCTTGCGCAGCGTTTATCTGAAGAACTGGGAAGGTGCTTACCTGACCTTGGTGGATGACGGAGATCGCGAATATTTGTATGACCTGATATCGGCTGTGATGGGCGGTATGCACCTCTGTTCCACTTGCTCGACCAGTCACATGAATAAATAACTTGGCCCAACATAAGCTCGGTCTATATACATCACAACGGGGTCACCACTTCGTATTACCCGCAGTTATCCGAACTTAATTTTTGCATCCATGGATTTATGCGAACTTACTGCTTCAGAAGAGTAAGAAAATAGACTCTTGAAATTTCCGCCTACAGTACCTTGGCAACTGTTTTTCCAATTCCCGATTCTAGACAACCCCAAAAATGATTTAAATTATGGCTAATAATTTTGGGCATAAGTTCATATTAATTATTATTAAGTCATTAAGGTCATGTTTTAGTTGACATGTCTACTTAGTCATGTCAATATAACACTATGAAGATCCCTTCCTTTAACGAACTTTAACGAAGCGGGTGAACTTCCCCCCGGTGAATACAAAACATCGCTTCCCATTGTGAAGAATCGCTTCGGGAGTTTATCAGCAAAACGTGAGAAATTGATGCGAGGGCTGGAAAGGGCTACGGAGAACTTACGAGGGGCGGGGATAAAAAGAATTTGGATTGATGGAAGCTTTGTCACAAACAAGGAGAAACCTAATGATGTGGATGGCTGCTGGGAGTATTCGGAGGAGGTTGATCTTGTCAAGCTTGACCCCGTGTTCCTGGCTGAAACACGCGAACCCATGAAAGAAAAGTATGGAGTTGAGTTTTTCCCAGCCGGTGTGATTGAAGCCGGGAGCGGGCTTCCTTTTCCAAAATTTTTTCAAATTAATCGAGACGGAGAACCCAAAGGAATCTTGGTGATCTCGTTCGAAAAAAAGCGAGGTAAAATTTCATGATCCGAAGTGAAAAACAGTATGAAGCTTCCAAAAAACAGCTTGTTTTGTTGCGACAGGCTTTAACCGCTAAGAGCCAGGCGCAAATGCCAGAAGCCTTGGTACGAGCCGCTCGGGGTCAAACCGCAGAACTTGCAGCCGAAATCGAAAAGCAGATCAAAGACTACGAAGAATTACTAAAAACCCCAGCGAAGGAATTGCGTATCCACTCTTTAAATGATCTTCGTGTGGCGCCTATTCGATATCGAATCGCTGCTCGTATGACAGTCGAAAGCTTCGCTCGACTCGTCCACGTGCACTCTCGACAAATTGCAAGGTATGAAAGCGAAGATTATCAAAACGTATCTTGGGATACCTTGCTGAAAATTTTGGAACGGCTAAATGTTAAAATAGAAGGCACGGTGGAACTCGATCGCAAGATTGCCGTTTAAAGTGATTAGCCCTTTTAAGGGATTCCTTTTTGATTTTGTTGAGGTTTGATTTATAATATCTTTATGAAGAAAAAGACATTAAGTGAAACAAACTCTTACCTTAAGGATCCAGCAAAGCGCCAGGCCATGATTGCCAGAGCGGTCATCTCCTCGTCAGCCATTGAAGGGGTACGAAAACCTGCTGTCATAGCTACTACAATCAGTAAAAAGGAAAATTCTACTTCTTCCCGGAAATCCGTAAAGTCCGTGAAATAACCTTCCTGAAAATCTGCTCCATCGGTTCATAATTACGGTCCCATCCCGCCCTTACCGCATCAAAATAGTTCTCACGCATCTTTCCCTGAATAACCGTAAAATCCAATATGGGTAAACCTGCCTGTAAGGCCATGAGTATTGCCAACAGACGAGCGACATTGAAACAATAATCTGGCCTATCATCACCCCCTTCCATCCAATTTTTCTTTGATCCCAGGGAAATGAACCCATACCATTAACTTATTGGATTAATAACGTATTAGATAGTCCCTTTTTATCAAGTTTTACCCGATATCATGAGCTCATGAAAGTGGATATGGCAGAAATCGACAAACAGTTAGGAGTGAGGATCAAGCAGATTCGAAAGAGTGTAAAACTCACTCAAGGCAAGCTTGCAGAAAGTGTTAATTTAAGCGTTGAATATATCAGCAGACTGGAGCGGGGTGTTTCAGAACCCTCATTCAAGACACTTCAAATGCTGGCTGAAGCCCTGAATGTGACGCTCAAGGACCTCCTCGATTTTAGAGGCCCGGTGACCTTTAAAGATAAAAAACAGGAAGCGAAGCAAAAAGCCAAATTGATCGAGGCCATTTCAACGGAATTAAAAGGGATGGAGCCTCGGGAATTATCCGCGGTTTATCAGGTCATTAAAAGTCTTATCAACAAGCCCAACGAAAAAGAATAGTTCCTTTCCTCTGGTTCCATTTCTTCAAAAGATTTCAAAATCCTTCTCCACTTCAGATTTTCATTTATTTTTACCCGATTTAACGCAAAACCCTTTGTCATGAGTTAATTCCTCTCCTTATTTTTCTTTAATCTCCGTGACCCCGGTTGTCACATCCCTCACGTAAAATAAGTTCAAAATGAATGCCGCAACCTGATCACGGCAATACTATTTTGATTTATTAAAAGAGGAAAACTCCAAACTCTTTTAAAGGATGGATTCATTTTGAGGAGTCAGAACAATTCCAATTTTAAAAAACTATGAATGGCGGTTATTTATGAACGATGATGTATCGGTATCCTTGATAATGGGTCACAAAAACAGTGACTATCTTCTTATTCATCCTGTGAGACGTTCTGATCCAAAATCTAAAAAGTTTTGGGAAGGGAATTGGCTTATGACCGATGTTGAAATGAAAGCAGGGGGTTTTGCGGGTAAAATCGTGGCTTCCCTTCGAACAGACGAATTTTATCGGTTCTATCAGGAACTCACTTCCCTTTATATCACGATTCCGGGAAAAGCTTCCTTTTTGTCGATGGATGATGGGCTGGAAATCAGGATGAAAGGGGATGGAAAAGGGAATTTCAGAGCGGATTGCGAAGCAAAAGACCCCTCAGGAGCCGGAAGCCTTTTAAAATTCAGACTCCTGTTGGATTACACCCATATTCCAGACATTTTAAGGGACCTGGAGGAGATTCTTAAGAAATTTCCGGTGATCGGTAAGCCTGAGGGGTAAAAAAGGAGATACAACTTCAAAGGAGCAATATCAAAATCCGCTAAACTTTTACCTGAGTGAACCCATTATTTCCGGCCCCTTTTTCTTCCTGGTTTGGAATGAGTTTTGAGGGTGCGGGAAGCCTGGTCGGACCTCCCGCACTGGTTGGGCGTTTACTGGTTATTGTGGTTCAATTAAAAAGGGCTCTCCGAAACGGGTTGGGCCGTATCCGTGAACTTCTTCTTAAGGTCGGTGTCCGTTCTTCCATTCTTTCTCCCAGCCGCTCTTTAATAACTTCGAAGGGTCTTAACGACTCTCCCCACCGGGCAATTAAAAAACGCAACGGGCCGATCATTCCGATTAAAACCGGGTCCTCTTCGGCGCTTCGGATCTGATACGAGCTGAAATATCCTTTCAGTTTGCATTCCGACCAGATTTCAAGCACAGGCAAAGGGATAAAATCAAGAGTATACCCCTGCAGATCCAGCGTATCCTCCTCATCAAAATGGTGATTTGCCACGCCAGGTTGATCAGTGTAAACGGTTGGGAGAAATTCCTCCCAGACCGCAAGTTCTTCCGGGGTTAAGATTTTAAACGGAATGTTTTTTGCCCGCTCATAGGCCGAGATCCATGCCTCTTGGCCTTTAAGCCCCAGTTCCCGGATTAATTCGATTTTCCGTTCCCACTGGTCAAAAACGCCCAAATTAACGGCAGTGGATTTTTCTTCAAAGATTTCAATCTGCATAGTGAGCTCCTTTTTAAGATTTTCTAATATTTGACTATTTCTCGATCCAGACTTCATAACCGAGTTCTTCACATTCTGTATCGATTAATATGATTTTTTTGCTGGATTTTTCGGCATATTCTGTGGCGAAAGCGACTGCCGCTTTCTCATCCTCAAATCCATCGGCGCATTTGAAACCCGAGTGATCCTCCATAAACTCATAGTAGGTAATCAATGGAAAAGGGAGTTTGTCAGGATTAATCACCTTTTTCATATTTTTGATCCGGGCATTGAACTCCTCTATAGACATGAACTCCTCGAGAGAATTCTTTTTCGGTTTTCCAACCAGTTTAAGTTTTTTCTTTGTGCTGCTCATTGTACCCTCCTGTTTTTAAAAGTTTTTGATGACCGGTGATGATTGTGGAAGTTTAAAGGCTCGCTGTGACATCCGGGGTCACAAGAGATAAAAAATCTCTCTCACTTCTTAACTGGTTATTAAGAAGCGAATGATGTTTATACAGAAGCTTACCAGAGGGGTGTGACAGGGGAGGTCACGGGATTTTAAATTAGACAACTTTCTTTAAGGCTGTTTTAGAGTGCGGTTTTGACCCGGCTTGTTCTCTGTCCCCTGAAACGTTCTTACTGTTTTAGCGACGCCTGTTGCAAATAAATGGAAAAAGACTTATCTTGGCTTCTGGGGGAAAAACGATAAAATCTGTCTATGACTTTAGAAAATTACGATTTTACCAGGCATACGATTCAAGACCCGATTCATGGAGCGATTACTTTTGGTCCGATTGAACGGGTTATCATTGATCATCCCTGGTTTCAACGATTGCATGGATTGAGGCAAAACTCTCTTTTATATCTGGTCTTTCCTTCGGCTAATCACACCCGTTTTGAACATAGCATCGGCGTCATGGGATTGGCCGATCAATATCTTGAAGCCATTATTAATAACCAAAAAAATATTTGCGCAGCAGGAACCGATCGAAAATCGTATCAAGAGCCATACCGGGTGGATGGCCATGAAATAAGCAAGATCTTCGAACTATTGGCCAACGATCATTATTATAAACTCATTGTCCGGATTGCCGCCCTTTTTCATGATATCGGCCATGGCCCATTCAGCCATTTATTCGAGAACTTTTTTCCAACCGCAGATGAACTATTAGGCTTAAAGCAAAAGACCGAGTATCAACATATTCAAACCTATCTTATGAAGGATCGATCAGATCATAAAAGAGAACCGATCAGACATGAGGTCCTATCCTGTTTCATCGCGACCCGGATACTCCTTGATTCCAGAACGATTCTTAAAGAGTTTGATTTGAATCCTTTCGAAATGGCGAAAGACGTCTGTGCAATAATCGAAAAGGGGATCACACCGACGGACCGGCTGATGATCAAAGAATATAATATCCATGGACTTTTACACGATATTATTTCCAGCGATCTGGACGCGGATCGGATGGATTATCTACTCCGGGATTCCCATATGTGCGGTGTTAATTACGGTTTATATGATCCGAATCGGATCTTAAAAAGCATGTGCGCTTATGGCCAGGCCGATAACAAAGAGATCCGCGTTGGCATCCGGTATAGCGCCCTTGGCGCCGTGGAAGATTTCTTATTTTCCCGTTACCAGATGTATAGCCAGATTTACGGGCATAAGACCAGCCGTGCCTGTAATGCCATGCTTGACCGGATCCATGGGCACCTTAAAGAAGCAAAATGGAATTGGTACGCAGAGTGCGACTCCGTCGAAGCGTTATTGACCGTTTTTAACACCCTTGACGACGCATCGTTTAAGACAATATTAAGAGACATCAATATCGATCAGGGCTCAGGGAGGGTTAAAGAAATAGCAGACAATCTTTTTGTTGAACGAAGATTGGCCAAAAGGGTTTTTGAAGAAAGGGCCGATTCCACACAGCTGAGTGTGGCGATGGATCGTTGGAAAAAGAAACAGAAACAACTTCAAAAAGAGAATATCTGGTTCGTTGAGGACCAGTTTGGAAACAAGGGGCCTGAGGTGAACGGGGCCAATTATTATCTAAAGGTATTGAAGAAAAATCCGGAAGGACATTATAATGTCCAGGAAGTAAAAGATTGTTCTAAAGTCCTCCAGTCCCTTCCTGAAAAAGAATATATTTTCCGAATCTATTGCAGGGAAAAGGATGAAAAGACCGCTGTAAAAATGATCGCGGAATAAAAGGGCTTCCTACCCCGGGGACAGAACCCCATTTTAATCTTTAATCGGACTCATTTTCTTATCTTGTTGCTTCATTTTATCACCGCCGTATGACATCGGAGGTCACACGGTTTTGCTTACCGCGTCGATGACCGCTTCTCTCAAGGCCGACTAAAACCTTGACATTAAGTCCCGAAACTGGGACACTTCATTTCAATGAAACCCGCTCTATTTCATCCCAAAGTGAGAGATATTCTGCGAGGGTTCCCGGAAGAGGTCCGAAGAGAGATTGGCAAGCTGATTTTTGATCTCCAGAAGGGAACCAGCCTCACAATGCCTCTCTCTAAGCCGA
>JACQBW010000032.1 GCA_016194305.1 Nitrospirota bacterium
AATGTAAATCTATTCCGCAATATAATTTCATCGGATCCCTCCTTGGTTAAGTCATATTTGAAGAGGCTATTATAGCCCCTTTTGAATAACCTCCGAGGGATCTCTATTCTCCTCTCCGCTCTAATGCTATCAGGTCTATTTTCTTGTCATTTAAATGGATTGCGATGATCGAACGCCCTCACGATAAAGTCTTGAAAGAAGGAAAGGTCTCCTTATAAATGAGAATTTGTTCCCTGACGCTTTATTTATCAGAGTGCTATTCGAGGAGACTAGGTGTATTTCGATAAAACATTAGGACTATTTTAAGAGTTTAATAAGGAGGTGATTTGATCCCATTGAGGATTCAAGAAAAAAGCCGCGTTGACTTTTCTGCCAATTTTGTTTAATATATCAGTATGCTTTTTACAGATCTTTCTCTTTCTGACGGGTTACTCAGGAAGATTAAGAGTTTGAATTTCTCTCAATGTACCCCGATCCAGGAAAAGACCCTTCCGCTCACTCTGCAAGGAAAAGATGTCGCAGGTCAGGCTCAAACCGGAACCGGAAAAACTGCCGCATTTCTAATTGCCCTGTTCAATCGGCTCCAGACCCTTCCTAAAAGATCTTCTGAGGAGGGTTCTCCCTTGTCGCTTGTCATTGCGCCCACCCGAGAACTGGTATTGCAAATCAAACAGGACGCGTTGCATCTCAATCCCGACGACCAATTTAAGATCCATGCCGTTTTTGGTGGAATGGATTATGAAAAACAGCTCAATCAATTCAAAGAGGGGGTGGATCTCTTGATCGGAACCCCAGGCCGATTGATCGATTACTTTAAACAGAAATGTTACCATTTGAAATCAATCAAAATATTGGTTATCGATGAAGCAGATCGTATGTTTGACATGGGATTTATTCCGGATTTGAGATATCTGCTTAGAAAAGCGACTCCATATCATCAGCGTCAGACACTTCTTTTTTCGGCAACGCTCAATTTCAAGGTGATGGAACTGGCTTACGAGCATATGAATAATCCCGAAAAAGTGGTGATATCACCTGAACAGATGACCGCGGACAAAGTGGAGCAGATTCTTTATCATGTCGAAAAATCCAAAAAGTTTTTTCTCCTTCAAGGATTATTGGAAAAGATTCCTTCGGCACGCGTCTTGATTTTTGTGAATACCAAACAGGCAGGTGAAGAGATTTGTAACCGCCTGGAACGAAGAGGAAAAACCGTTCGGGCTATTACCGGAGATATTCCCCAGATTCAGAGGGTGAAAATTATGGAAGATTTCAAAAAAGGAAATCTGAATCTACTGGTGGCGACCGATGTGGCTTCGAGAGGGCTTCATATTGACGGAGTGACTCATGTGATCAACTACGATGTTCCGCAAGACCCCGAAGACTATGTCCATCGGATTGGGCGTACGGCCCGGGCAGGCGCCGAGGGGATTGCCATAACCCTTGCGTGCGAAGATTATGTCTACGGATTGGAGGCAATTGAAGAATATATCCTGCAGAAAATTCCTGTTGAATGGGCTGAAGAAGATCTCTTTTTGGATCTCCCTCATACGCCCTTCCGGGGAAAAAAGAAATCAGCCCGCCCGGTTCTAAATCGCAAAAGAAAAGAATTTAAATCCCGAAAATAATCCGGCGATCCGTTAACCCCTCTTGGCGACGGGTACGTAGTGGATGCCTCTTACTCCTTCATAAATTTCGGTGGGTCTGAAGATGTGGTTGTCTTTGACCTGCTCAAGCCAATGTGCCAGCCATCCTGAAACTCTTCCCATGGCAAAGAGCGGCGTAAAGAAGTCGGAGTCAATTCCCATTTTGTCGTAAATGATACCCGAATAGAAATCGACGTTTGAATAAAGCCCTTTATGTGAAAGAAGTTTTTCGGCTGCCCTTTCAGTCTCTTCTGCAATTTCGTAAAGCGGAGATTTTCCGACCTGGTCAAAGAGTTTTTTAGAGACCTTCTGAAGAATCGATGCCCGGGGATCTTTGACTTTGTATTCCCTGTGACCGAACCCCATGATCTTTTCCTTTTTAGCAATTTTTTTCTCCAGGTAGCTGACCGCATTGGACCTGTCTCCAATTTCCCGCAACATGATCAGAACCTCTTCATTGGCTCCGCCATGTAAAGGTCCCCGAAGCGTTCCAACTGCCGATGATACAACGGTGTAAGGATCGGCCAAAGTGGAGGCGGTGACCATTCCTGAAAAAGTCGACGCGTTCATGGTATGTTCGGCGTGAAGGATCAGGCAGATGTCAAGCGCCCGCGCCACCGTAGGGTGGGGAATCTTTCCACCCAGCATGTATAAGAAATTTTCGGAATGGCCGAGATCCTCTCGAGGGACGATATGCTGGTCGCCTCCCCGCATTCGATAATAAGCTGCAATAATCGTAGGTATCTTCGCGATCAGGCGTACCGCAGAAATATATTGTGTTTCAGCATTGATGACATCTTTTGATTCATAAAACATTCCAAGGGCCGCAACCGTGGCCTGTAGAACATGCATGGGGTGGCCGCTTTCCGGGAGGCATTTCATCAAATCTGTAATCCTGAATTTGATTCGGCGATGTTCACGAATATCTGCATCAAATCGGTCCAGTTCTTTTTGTGAAGGAAGTTTTCCGAAAAGGAGAAGATACGCGGTTTCTATAAATGTGCTGTGCTCCGCAAGCTGTTCGATCGATATTCCCCGATATTCCAGCAAACCCTTTTGTCCGTCAAGATAACTAATTTTGGATTTTGCCGCCGGAACTCCCGCGAGACCTGGTGAGTAAGCATATTCCATGTCCGTTTCTCCCTGGTTAAATGCTGAATAGGCTATAAAAAGATATTAACTGAATCATTACAATCGCTCTCTTACTGAATATAAAGTAGTCTTGGCACTTAATCGAATTATAACATGATCCTTTCTTTTGGCAATCAGGAGGCAGGCAATGACAATCGATTGAAATTATTATTGAATTGGATTATATTATTCAAAAATTAAATTGATTTGAATTCAATTCGAACCATTGCCGTTGAATGCCAAAGCTCCATTCTAAACTCCACGTGTAAAATGACAAAAGAAAATCTTCGTAACGAAGCTGAAAAATATTTTTTAGATCTGAGAGACCGAATCTGTTCAATTTTTGAAGAGATTGATGAAGGAGGTGTGTTTCAGAGAAGCCCCTGGCAAAGAGAAAAAGGGGGGGGTGGGGTTATCTCTCTCATGAAGGGAAAGGTTTTTGAGAAAGTGGGGGTGAACTGTTCCACCGTTTTTGGAGAACTTGATTCCGAGTTCGGACAAAAGCTACCTGGATATCAAAAATATTTTTTCGCGACCGGAATCTCCTTGGTGGCCCATATGTTCAATCCAAAGGTTCCTGCAGTACATATGAATCTTCGTTATATTGAAACAGACCATCCCTGGTTCGGCGGCGGAACGGATTTGACTCCCTTTTTTCCTTTTGAAGAAGATACCCGCGATTTTCATCAGGCTTTAAAGGCCGCCTGCGATAAACATCATCCCGAATACTACCCCAAGTTCAAGAAATGGTGTGACGAATACTTTTATCTGGAACATCGAAAAGAGCCAAGAGGAATTGGAGGAGTCTTTTTTGACTACCTGGATGACGATATGGAGAAGAAATTCCTGTTTATCAAAGAGATCGGTGAAGCTTTTCTCGATGTTTATCCAAAGATCGCTTCTCGCAGAAAAAAACTTCCCTTTACCGATGAAGAAAAGGAACACCAGCTTTACCGGCGCGGACGATACGTCGAGTTTAATCTGATGTATGACCGGGGAACCCTTTTTGGATTAAAGACCGGTGGCAATATTGATGCAATTCTGATGTCCCTCCCTCCCATTGTGAAATGGAAATAGTCCCCCGTATTCCCTCTCTTTCACTTTAGTCGCCAGTATGATATGTTAAGTGGATTAACGATTGTAAACGACGGTATTTCTTGTATTTTCCGAACTTCAAAGATTTCAAACAAAAGTCAAAAGAAGGGAATCTAATCCCGGTTTTCAGGGAAGTTCTGGCCGATTTCGAAACGCCGGTTACCGCATTTCTCAAAATAGACCAAGGTGACTACTCTTTTCTCCTGGAAAGCGTCGAACAAGGAGAAAAAATCGGCCGGTATACTTTCATGGGGAGTACCCCTTTTCTGGTTTTTGAGAGTAAGGGAAAACAGGTGACCCTCATTCGAGACGGAAAGAAGGAAGTGATCCGGGATGTAGCCGATCCCCTCCTTAAGCTTCAGGAACTGATGGCGTCTTTCAAACCGGTTGCGGTGGACGGAATTCCCCCGTTTCACGGGGGTGCAGTGGGTTATATCAGTTATGATGCGGTCCGGTTCATGGAAAAAATCCCGGATCTTCTTCCGGATCCCCTCAAAGTCCCGGATCTCTTTTTCCTCATTACAGATACAATCCTTGTCTTTGATCATATCAATCATCGAATAAAAGTCATTTCAAATGCCTGGATTAAATCTGACGTTCAGAAGGCTTATGACGAAGCCGTCCGAAAAATAAACCGAATTATCAAGCGATTAGAATCGAAATTCCTTAAACCGAAGGAAAAAGTCGCCGCAAAAAAGAGTTCTCCCCTTTTTTACGAAACCTCGAAAAAAGAATTCTTAAAAGCGGTTGCGTCCGCAAAAGAACATATCCGCGCAGGTGATATTTTCCAAATCCAGATTTCCCAAAGGATATCAAAGTCAATTTCGGTTGATCCCTTTACCCTTTACCGGGCGCTCAGGCAGGTTAATCCTTCTCCCTATCTTTTCTATTTAAAGCTGAAGGAATTGAAAATTGTCGGTTCATCACCCGAACTATTGGTACGATCCGTGAATGGTAAGGTACAGACCCGGCCAATCGCCGGGACCTATAGAAGGGGTACAACAAAGGAAGAAGATCTCCAACTTGAAAAGAAGCTCCTGGCAGATCCGAAAGAGAGAGCAGAACATGTGATGCTGGTTGATCTGGGAAGAAACGATCTCGGGCGGGTTTGCGATTACCATTCCGTTCACGTGGATGAATTCATGATTATTGAGAAGTATTCCCATGTCATGCATATTGTTTCAAATGTCGTGGGAGATTTAAATAAGGGGAAGAACGCGTTTGATTCATTGAAGGCCTGTTTTCCCGCCGGGACTCTAACCGGGGCGCCCAAAATACGGGCCATGGAAATTATTGAAACCCTTGAAAAAAGCCGGAGAGGGGTCTACGGCGGAGCGGTCGGCTACTTCTCTTTTTCTGGAAATCTGGATACGGCCATCGCGATCCGTACGATGGTGGTACACAAAAACAGAGTCTATTTTCAGGCGGCTGCCGGAATTGTTGCTGATTCTGTTCCGGAGAGCGAATATGAAGAGACGCTGAATAAAATGAAAGCGCTGATGAAAGCCCTGGAATTAGCGGAAGAAGGATTATAGAAGGCGGATAACCGGACAGGCTCACTATAGATGATACTTGTTATTGATAATTACGACTCTTTTACCTATAACCTGGTGCAATATCTTGGGGAACTTGATCAGATGCTCGAGATTCGCCGAAACGATGAAATTACCCTGTCTGAAATAGGAAAAATGACGCCGGAACGGATCGTAATTTCTCCTGGTCCTGGTACGCCGAAACAGGCTGGTATTTCGATCGATTTGATTCGCCGTTTTGGAGGTGAAATTCCGATTCTGGGAGTCTGTCTCGGTCATCAGGCAATTGCCGAAGCTTTCGGAGGGGATGTCGTTAGAGCCGAAAGGTTAATGCACGGCAAGACTTCACCGATATTTCATGATCAAAAAACCATTTTTAAAGGGCTGCTCTCTCCCTTCGAAGCGACGCGATATCATTCCCTGATCGTGAAGAAGGAGACGCTTCCTTCGTGTCTTGAAATATCAGCTTATACTGCGGAAGACGAGATCATGGGGGTGCGACATAGGGAATATCTCATCGAAGGGGTTCAGTTTCACCCTGAATCGATTTTAACATCTGAGGGAAAAAAACTTTTGAAGAATTTCGTCCATTTGAAACCGGTTACCACCCGATGAGCCAGGTTTTAAAGAAAGCACTTTCGAAACTGATCGAAAAAATATCTTTGACTGAAGAGGAATCTTACGAGGTGATGAAACAGATCATGGAGGGCGTTGCGACAGAATCCCAGATTGCCGCCTACATGACTGCGCTTCGGATGAAGGGCGAAACCGTACTGGAAATTATCGGTTCAGCAAGGGCGATGAGAGAGAAAGCAACCCGGATTTCACCGCATGTGTCGGTCATCGTTGATACTTGCGGAACAGGAGGAGATCAAAAGGGAACGTTCAATATTTCAACCACGGCCGCATTTGTCCTCGCCGCCGCGGGATTGACGGTTGCCAAGCATGGGAACCGTTCGGTTTCTTCTTCCTGTGGAAGTGCCGATGTCTTGAAAAGTATCGGTGTGAATATTGAATTGACTCCCGAAAAAGTGGAAGCACTGATTAATAAAATCGGGATTGGCTTTTTGTTTGCCCCGTTATATCACGGTTCGATGAGACATGCCAAAAAGCCGAGAGAAGAGGTCGGCATCCGGACGATTTTCAACATCTTGGGCCCTTTAACCAATCCCGCTTCCGCTACGATTCAGGTTTTGGGAGTCTATCAGGCAGAGTTGACCGAAATCATGGCCAAAGTCTTGATAGGATTGGGGACTGAACACTGCTTCGTCGTCCACGGGATGGATGGACTCGATGAGATCAGCCTGACGGATAAGACGCTTATTGCTGAAGGTGTGGATGGTGTCGTCAAAAGCTATATCATTGAACCGGAAGATTTTGGATTTAAGAAGTGCACGATGAACGATTTGGCCGGGGGGTCTGCGGAGGAAAACGGGAAGATTCTACTTGAAATTTTAAAAGGCGAGAAAGGTCCCAGACGGGAAATTGTCCTTTTGAATGCGATTCCGGCCCTTGTTGCGGCCAAAAAGGCGAAAAACTTTAAAGAGGCTATTCCCCTGGCGGCAGCAGCGATTGACTCGGGAAAGGCCCTCCAAAAACTACAGAATTTGATCGAATTTTCCAATCTATAATCGTTCGTATTATTTTTCATTCCAATGGTTCAACAATTTAATGATTAAACAGTCCCCATGTTTTTAGATGAAATCGTCTCCCGGAAAAAAGAAGATGTCCGGGCGAAAAAAAATAAGAAATATCTCGCTGAATTAAAATCGAAACTTGTCCGCCTGCAAGAGCGAAACGGGAGGTTGCCCGGTCATTCATTTCAGGAAGTGCTTTCTCAGCGCGAAAAATTTCCAACCGCCACGCCGCTCCATCTGATTGCGGAGATCAAGAAAGCTTCTCCTTCGAAAGGAATTATTCGTGAAAAATTCGAACCTGTTGAAATAGCCGGAATCTATGAAAACGCGGGGGCAACGGCCATTTCAGTTTTGACGGAAGAGCATTTCTTTATGGGCAGCGTGGCACATCTGGAGGAGGTTCGAAATAAAGTTGAACTACCGCTGCTCAGGAAAGATTTTCTGGTTGATGAAATCGAATTAATGGAAGCCAAGGCCTATGGCGCATCGGCCGTACTCCTTATTGTCGCTCTGCTTGAACCAAATCAGATGGTAGAGTATTTTTTGCAGGCCAAGGAAATCGGATTGGATGTCCTGACCGAAGTCCATTCGGAAAAAGAACTTGAAAAGATATTAGAATGGGCCCCGGTCATTGGCATTAATAACCGGGATCTGACCACCTTTGATGTCGATATCGGCACGACGCTTCGCTTGTTGAAATATATTCCGAAGGATAGGGTGATCGTAAGTGAAAGCGGGTTGAGTAAGAAGGAGGATCTATTACCCTTAATCGAGCGAGGTGTTCAGGCGGTCCTTATTGGTGAGACCTTTATGAAAGAAACCGAAATTCAGACTGCCATTGAGAATCTCTTTCCAAAAAAGAGGATTCTGGAGTGAAGGCGTGATCCGGATAAAGATATGCGGAATTACCAATCTGGAAGATGCCCAAGCGGCGGTAGACGAAGGTGCGGATGCGATCGGATTTATTTTTTATCCGAAGAGCCCCCGCGTCATTTCATACCGGCAAGCGGGGGAAATCGTCCGAGCACTTCCGCCTTTTGTTTCTGCAGTAGGTGTTTTCGTTAATGAATCGGCAGATAAAATTCGCGAAGCGGCAAAAGTGGCCTCCTTGTCCCATGTTCAGCTTCATGGGGAAGAATCGCCTCTGTTTTGTGAAAACCTGGGTTTAAGCGTGATCAAGGCATTTAGAATTTCTGTTCCGGAAGATCTGGATCCGATCAAGAATTTCGCGGTGAGGGGAATTCTGCTTGATTCATATCAAAGGGGAGAGTTCGGGGGAACAGGAATACCCTTTGACTGGAAAATGTTGAATCGATTTTCTTCAAGTAAACCGGTCATCTTGTCAGGAGGTCTGAATCCTGACAATATAAGAGAAGCGATCGAGCAATATACCCCAAATGCCGTCGATGTCAGCAGCGGAGTAGAAAAAAGCCCGGGGATAAAAGAGAGGGAGAAAATGAAACGGTTTATTCAGTTGGCCAGAGGGATTCGATGAAATCAAAGGTCCCGGATGATAGAGGTTATTTTGGCGACTTTGGAGGAAAGTTTGTTCCCGAAACTTTGATTCCGGCGCTTGAGGAACTCGAATCCGCTTATTTCCGCGCGAGAAAGGATGTTGCTTTCCAGAAAGAGGTCAGAGAACTCCTTCGTCATTATGTCGGGCGGCCCACACCGCTCTTTTTTGCCAGCCGGTTGACTGAAAAGCTGGGAGGGGCGAGAATTTACCTGAAAAGAGAAGACCTCTGTCACACCGGCGCTCACAAAATAAATAATACGATCGGACAGGTTCTCCTTGCCAAAAAGATGGGAAAGAAGCGAATTATCGCTGAGACCGGGGCAGGCCAGCATGGCGTCGCGACCGCAACAGTCTCCTCCCTGATGGGAATGGAATGTGAAGTTTATATGGGTCTGGAAGATATGGAACGGCAATCGCTCAACGTCTTCCGGATGAATCTTCTGGGGGCGAAAGTGACTCCGGTCAAAATTGGAAGCAAGACTTTAAAAGATGCCATTAGCGAGGCAATGCGGGATTGGACGACCCATATCCGGACGACTCACTATGTCCTAGGATCGGTATTAGGAGCGCATCCTTACCCCATGATGGTGAGAGACTTTCAATCGGTTATCGGGGTCGAGGCGAGAAAACAGATTCTTAAAGAAGAGCGAAAGCTTCCGGATTATTTAATTGCCTCTGTTGGGGGAGGGAGCAACGCGATCGGTCTTTTCTATCCCTTTCTGAATGACCGAAAAACGAAAATGATCGGTGTTGAAGCGGGAGGGAGAGGACTTTCAGCAGGAAATCATGCTGCCCGATTTGCCGGTGGCAGACCCGGTGTTCTTCAGGGAACTCATACCTATCTTCTCCAGGACCGGAAGGGACAAATTCAGTTGACTCATTCAGTTTCGGCTGGGCTCGATTACGCGGCCGTAGGTCCGGAACATAGTTATTACCGGGAGAAAAAGCGGATTGAATATTCCTGGGTGGGAGATGCCGAGGCGCTTAGGGCGTTTGACCTTCTGAGCAAAACCGAAGGAATCATTCCGGCTCTCGAAAGCGCTCACGCCGTGGCCCAAGTTGCAAGAATTGCGCCAGAACTCTCGAGGAGAAAAATCATCGTGGTCAATCTTTCCGGCAGGGGTGATAAAGATGTCATGCAGGTGGCTCGAATGAAAGGTTTCCCGTTGAAATGGTAAGAGTCTACAGGTTGAACCGGATCGAAAAATCGTTTCAGAAATTGAAATTGAGGGAGGAGAAAGCGCTCATTACCTATGTGATGGCCGGTGACCCGGATCTCAGAACCACACAAAAAATTATCGCGGCGCTTGAAGATGGAGGAGCGGATTTAATCGAACTAGGAGTTCCCTTTACGGATCCGTTAGCAGACGGCCCGGTGATTCAAAAAGCCGCAGGGCGTGGTTTAAAAAGCGGAACAGATCTTGCCGGCATTTTCAGGATGGTGAAGTCCGTTCGCAAACATAACCAAATTCCTATCATTCTCATGAGTTACTTTAATCCCGTTTTACAATATGGCCTGAGACGATTTTGTCTCCACGCCTGTCAAGCTGGGGTTGATGGCGTCATTATTCCCGATCTTCCGGCCGGGGAATCGGATACCTGGACTTCCCTGGCGAATGAATCCGGATTGGATACCATATATCTCCTGGCTCCTACGAGTTCCGATCAAAGGATCAAGAAAGTATCCGAGGATTCCTCCGGTTTCATTTACTATGTTGCCCTCACCGGAATTACCGGCGCTAAACTCACTTTTTCCAATGAAATTGGGAGCAAAATTGGGTATATTCGAAAAAGAAGCCAGCTTCCCATAGCCGTTGGATTCGGGATCTCCTCTCCGGGTGACGCTTACAAAATTTCGCGAAACGCCGACGGCATTATTGTAGGATCCGCTATTGTCGGAAAAATCGAAAAAAGCGCACGTTCGGCTTTAGTCCCCTCACTGACGAAATTTGTTTCCTCGCTGAAAAAAGCCATACTCAAACCCTAAGGATTTCTTTTGAAGATTTCCACTTGATTCAAATCATTCTATTAAAGGTATTGAAGGTCAAATAACAGATGGACTGGGAAAAACAGATTGGGAAGGTCGTCCTGACCTTTGTTGTGGTCATTATATTGGGCGTTGCTGGCCTGATGACAGTGGAAGGGTGGTCGTTTCAGGACGCCTTATATATGACCATTTTGACTCTATCGACGGTAGGATACCGGGAAGTGAGACCTCTTTCGCCAGCCGGTCAGATCTTTATTATGATTTTTATCGTAATCGGAGTAGGCTCGTTTCTCTTTGTTATAACGACCATAGCCGAATACGTGGTTTTTGGTCACCTGAAAGGAGCACTGGGAAGGAAAAAAATGAAAAATAGAATCAGTAAATTGACGGGACACTATATTATTTGCGGCTTCGGAAGAGTCGGACAAGAAGTAGCCCAGGAGTTGAAAAGAGAAGGAAACGATCTGGTTGTGATTGATATTACGGCAGCCTCGATCGGCAAATGCGATCAAATGGGGTATAACTATATCGAAGGCAATGCGTCCGATGAACAGGTGCTGATCGATGCGGGAATTATGAAGGCAGCTGGTCTTGTTACGGCGACCGATTCTGATGCGGAAAATGTGTATGTAACGCTCAGTGCTAAAGATTTGCGTAAGGACATTTACGTCGTGGCCAGGGCCAGCACCGAAGGGGCCCGAGGAAAGCTATTCAAAGCAGGTGCGGATCGGGTGATTTCTCCCTATAGCATAGGAGGAAAGAGAATCGCGGGGATGCTCCTTAGGCCCAATGTGGTCGAGTTTCTTGACTTTGTATTGCATTCTGCCGAGATGGATTTATTCATGGAAGAGATTGAAGTGCGTGAGAAATCTAGATTTGACGGTTTGACCGTCGGTGCGGCGAAACAGATGCAGAATTCCGGAGCCAACATACTGGCGATCAAAAAGAAATTGGAGAATAAGATTGTCGCGAGTCCGGAAACCACTATTAAAATTGAAAGGGGAGACCTTCTTATTATTCTTGGCACAAAAGGACAGCTAAAAGATCTGGAACAGTTTCTCTAACAGCAGCCAATGGTAGAGCGTAATTATCGTATCGTGGTATAATAGTGACGAGAGGAACGGAGTAGATTGGATCCATCAAATGGGTGAAAGTGCAATCGGTGTTTAACGATACTGATGCCGAAAACGGAGCAGATTGCCATGAATCCGAAAGTGGAATTGTACGAAGACCGGTTAAGTTTTTTAAACAAAAAAATTCCTGTTTCTGAAAAACTTAAATTGATTCATCAAATCATCAGAAATCGTGTTACCTGCGTTGACCGGATCGCGGTGATCCTGCACGATTCCAAGAGCGATCTGCTAAAGACTTTTATTTACAGCAGCGATGAAGATCATCCCTTAATTCGATATCAGGCCAAACTCTCCAAAGTTAAATCGTTAAAGACCATTATGGAGAGCGAGCAGGCAAGGGTTGTAAATGACCTTACCGTTTTCGAAGGAGGACGAGCTGAACATACAAAAAGGATTGCTTCGCAAGGATTTGGCTCCAGTTATACGTTGCCGATGTTCCTAAACGGACAATTCCTTGGTTTTGTCTTTTTTAACTCATACGAGAAAAATTCCTTTCAAGCAGAAATTCTTGGGGAACTTAATTTTTTCGGTCATTTCATCTCTTCGCTTGTTTCAACGGAACTGGCGTCCATTCGAATGATGCTGTCGACAATTCAGGCAGCCAAGGAGATCAGCTCATACCATCATTTGGAAACAGGTCAGCATATTGACCGGGTTTCGCATTACGCGCGGCTGATCGCCCAGGAAATTGCCCCGCTCTATGGATTTTCTGACGAATATATCGAAAACATTTTTCTTTTCTCGCCTTTACACGATATCGGTAAGGTGGGTGTTCCGGAGAATTTGCTCAAAAAGAATGAGAAACTTTCCGGCGATGAAATCGAAGGGCTCAAGAAACATGTGATCATCGGACGTAAGATTATTGATTCTATCATCAAGGATTTTGGGCTTGATACGCTTCCACATGCCACAATGCTCCGCAACATGGCGGAATATCACCACGAGACCCTGGACGGATCTGGATACGTTCTTGGTTTACAAGGACAACAAATTCCGATAGAAGCACGCATTATCTCTGTGGCAGATATATTCGATGCCCTGACCAGTTCCCGCAGTTATAAAACGGCCTGGTCAAATGATGAGGCGTTTGCGATGTTACAACAACTGGCAGGGATAAAACTTGATAAGGATTGCGTCCGAGCCCTCACGCAAAACCCTGAAAAGGTGAGAGAAATCCAGGAAGGATTTAAAGAGAGTCTTCACCCGCCTATGATAGGAAAACGAAGGTACCCAAGAATCAAAATGGCTGTGAAAGGAGATTTTCGAATTCTCCTCCCTGAAAAAGATAAAAAAATTTATCCGATCAGGACCAAAAATCTGGGGCGGAACGGATTGATGTTCGATTCGTCAGTTCTTCTTGCCGTAGGGACTCCGTTGCAAGTCAGACTCTATCCTTTTTCCGATGAAATTACTTTTATTGCCGTTGTGGCCTGGATTGAACCGGGCGCAGATGTTACCTCGCGAATCCATCACGTCGGTATTGAATTCAAACCGATCCGACAGGCTTCCCTGCTCCTCATCGATTTTCTTCTGCAAGCTCCCCCCAGCTGAAATTCCACCCATTCCAGGTATTTCTGCTCTCCTTCTGTCGCAATTGACCCTGGCATCGCAGCGACCCCGGGATCACTGGAAATGGTACGCTGTGCTTAAAATCATACCAAATCCGCTTCCATTTAACCCGGACGGAAGCTTACCGCTTGTGCTGACACCGGCCCCTTGTGTGAAATCAACATAGTGATAGGCGAGGCCGAATCCGGCAGAAATATTAGGCGTAAAATAGTGGTCTACTCCCCCTTCAAAATTAAAGGATATACCCGTGTATTTGGCGTCTCCGATCTGAAATGGAGAAGCCATCGAAGCGCCATCTTTGACCGTTAGCGTATTGAGTCCCAGTCCGAGCATCAGGTAAGGTTGGGTCTCCCCAAACTCTTGAAAACTATACTTATAATTAAAATTGAGAACACTGTAATTGACGTCAAAATTAAGTCCCTGCCAGGTCGAGCGATGGGTTGATGCCTGGTAATTTATTTCAAGCGCACTTTCGGGTGTATATCCAAATCCAAATAAGAATCCAAAACCAAATGCATTGTCTATTTTTGGAACCAGCAATGTTTCATTGCCATCTGTCGAAACGTATCCTCTTTTACCGTCAAAATCGGACTCGATGGAATTGTACGGAAAATCGACGCCAAGACTAAACCCTTTTTTTGCGAAGACCACTCCCGTACCGTTTAGAAGAAACGTTCCAAATATAAATGCGACTACAAGCAATTTCTTCATTTTGATTCCTTTCATTGAACCTGATTTATAGGATGAATATTCAATAAGTTCATATTCCCATAGAATTGCATCACTCGTTTCAACTCGATATTTCGCGCAAGTCCCCTCAATCTAAACATCTACGTTGAACATGTCAATCACCTGCTCAAAAAATCGGAATTTTCCTAGGCCAAAATCAGAAAATGTCCTATACCATTCTATTCTCAAATCTGACCTAATAGAGGATAAATTCTTATAGAAGCAAAATGGATATGAAAAAACAGGGTTTGAAAAATATATTGGTGGTTGACGATGATCAGAACCTATTGGATATCATCCGGGAAATTTTAGACCACACTTATAATGTCTATACTGCACCGATGGGATACGATGCGTTGAGAATTATTCATGATCATGCTATTGATCTGATGACCATTGATTTCCTCATGCCAGAAATGACCGGCATTGATTTCTTAAAAGAAATAAAAAAATTTAACGATCATCTTCCCTTTATCATCATCAGCGGACATTTACCGGAAGAATTATTAAAATACGACTTGTTTTGTCAATCCTCTGGATTTCTTCCAAAACCCTTCACGATTCAAGAGCTCAGAGACCTGGTGGCAAACATTTTGAAAAAATAAAGGGTGAGGGAACCAACGGATTTGTCAATTGAAGGTTCTCGAAAAACGTGCTAGCTTTAAGTCATTTCTTCTGCCAAATGATATTGGCATTTGCCTGCTCTGAAAAATGAAATCATGGAACCTCTGCAAAACACCGGTGAAAAAGGACTTGAGTTTGTAACGAACGAAGGACTTCTGGCCTACGGCGAGACGATGGCCAGACTCTCGTCTGTTGTTATTAGCCCGAATACGGAAAAGCTCGAACTTCCGCCCCAGCCTCTACCCTCTACAGACCGTGAACAGAGTAGCTTGAACGCCAGGGATGCCGTTCGACAATTGGTGAGGCAGTCCCAGAGTGGTTTTCCTGATGCCGAGACCTATCGCAAGTCACGGCAGAAACTGCTTAAAGAAGTCTGCAACGACGATTCACTTGTCTATTACGCGGCTTGGAATCTGGTCTTGGCAGAAGGCGGCCTGGCGCCGCTGCTACGGGCGCCGATTGGTCGAGTGCAAAAACCAACCCAACGTCGTCCTGCCGCAATCGTGCCGAGGCCTCACCTGACGCCGCAACTACTGGAAGGCCGGATAGTTCTTGATCTCGGGAATGAACGGTTTTGGCTTCTTCCTCGCGATCTCACTGGCCGCTCCCTGTTATTTACCATGCGCCATGGTGTATCTCGGGTCGAGAGCAAAACGCATCGGGTTGGTCGACGACTGGCCAATCACCTCGATCCGGAGAGAGGTGTTCCCAAGGCCGATGCCGTTGGAAATGCATTGGCAAAAATGCTGGGTATCATTAGCCGCCAGCTTGAATTTTTGCAGGTGCCAAATTATCTCGATTCCGGAAAATTCTCACACCGGATCAGCCGAAGTCCGAATACGCGTCAATTGTTCAAGCGGGTGATTACGGCAATCGATCCAAAAGGTGCTTCGACCGTGACGCCGATGTTCGAACCGACACTCGAGTCTCAAGATTTCGGCTGGGTTACCGGTGTTGACAAGCAAACTGAAGTGGAAGAAGCCGCGCGAATCTTCGGCTGCGATCGCCAACAGGCAAAACGACTGATCAAACATCCGCTCTATTGCTATCCCGGGGGTCATTCCTTTTTCGACCTTTACGTCGATGTCGTAGATGGGTTCCACCGGATCGCCCTGACAGAGGAAGGCGGTGTAGGCTGTCTCTATACCCATAGTTCGACTCTCAGGGCCTTGATCATCTACCTGGATCAGAGACCGTTTCATGAGGCTTTTACCGAGTTTGGTGAATATAAGGAGGGACAGGACAATGTAGTCCTTCTTTCATTTGAAAATGGCCAGTTTTCCGGTTATTCGAGCGCGGTTGGACTTTCCGCACAGGAAAAAACGGCACGTGAGGCCTGGGTCAGCGTGGAACGAAACCGAGCCGATCGGGTAACCCTCAGGCCTCGCAAGATAAAACAGCTTGTTGCGCTGGTCTCGGGTGGTGATTTTGCAGGTGCCGGTGCTTCGCTGAAAGAACTCAGTGTAACAGGGGATCGTTTAGGGTTAAGAATTTACTTTGTCCGGCACGGCTTTCTTGGGCTGGCCAACAACTGGATAGAACCGGTTACCGAACGGGAAACCCGCGGAATGGCCGGTATGGCCAGCGCCTCGATCGGTAGCAGTCGGTTTGAAGCATTTAAAGAAGAGACTGTGCAAGAGGTTGTGTTTCAGCACTTAAAGCCGTATCTTGAAGAGGGCGCTCTGATTGTGCTGGGAGGCGACGGCAGTCTGCGAGGTGCTCGCGCGTTGTTCGAGGGGTTTGGAGTACAGGTGGTTGGAATACCGGGTTCAATCGATAACAATATCAACGGAACCACCTCCCTGGGCTTTCATTCCGCCGTAGCACTGGCGAATCAGTCGTTTGAATCTCTCAAGGCAACCAGTGCGGCGATGGGGAGCATTTTCTTTGTGGAAGTCATGGGTGCCGGATCCGGCCACCTGGCGTTGGCCTGCGCATACCAGGCACGCGCCGAGGGGGTCCTGGTGAATGAGCATCCGGATCCGGATGCCTATATTGATCAGGTGATTTTAGGGACACTGAAAAGAAGCCTGGGTGTGCCGAATAAAAGTCACCTCTTCATTGTCGCGGAAAAGACACCACACCGCCACCACCCCGCCGGTGGGGTCCACGGCCTGAGTGAGTATGTTGCGCAGACCATAGCCAATTGGCCGCAACTTCAGATTGCAAAGGGAATCTACCCTTTGTCTGTGGCGGCCAAGGCGATTATCCTTGGCCATACATTGCGGGGAGCGCCGCCAGTGCCAGAGGACAAGACCTTGGCGCAACAAATGGCCTATGAGGCGGTTCGTCGCCTGGTTGAACGACCTGAATCGGTGGTGGGCTGTATTCTGGCCGGGAATCATTCGGGTTCCGTCGAGTCAATTCCCCTTCATGCCTTCTCCTTTAAGCCGTTTGACTGGGAACTCTTTGCCCGTATGCATGAGAACTATCCGTTCAGCCAGCCGAAGGTCTGACTCCTGGTGTTTTCTCATTTGACGTTTTAGGATTACTGGCCCCGTCAGGACTCAAAAATAATCACAGATACATTCTGCAATCCACAATCTTGGATCCTCGTGAATGATTTCGAGATTCAACTTCTTGCTCATACTAGCCTCTTTCTATACGCTTCCAGAGAGTCAAATCTACCATTCAGCGGGACCGGGGGCTTCCGGTGGTTGGACAATTATTGCCATCCACGACTCGATGAAGAGCTGGGAACGATTTCGTGAAGAGGTTCTCGGGCCAGCGATGGCCAAAGGAATCACGGTCGGTTTTACGTCTTCACCGCAGGAGCTGACCTTTGAGGTTGATACGCATCTGACTTAATGCAACAGGCCACAGCACTCTGGTAGAGAATGAGGTTTGCTGTTCTTGCCTGTCCTGCTGGGCCGGACAGACGTCAGTCTTAATCATGCCACCTTAACGTTTGATCTTCGTCGAACGAGTATTTTTCTTTGGTTTCATTTTAGGTTTAAACAGATGGGTGTATAAAATATAGTGGACATCCAAAAGATTATTCTGTGAAATTTTTAGAAAACGCATCCCGCATTTAAATCCGGAGTTTTTTCTAAGCATTGGACTATCTGCCCAGACGATCTCCGCTGTAAATGGAATAGCATGGTTGTCGAAAAACAGGTTCATTTCAAGTCGGGTTCCTTTTGCAAGCGGAATAGAAGATTCGATCATTAATCCGCCGCATCCAAGCATTTTAACAAAAGTGGGAAGAGGTTTAGAGACTTCACCGGCGGGGATCCGAAAATTTCCATCTAGCTCCAGTTCAACTCTAGGATGTTTCCTTTGAAAATCCATATTTTTAGGGTGACTTGTCATGATTAGAATTCAGTATAACAGATATTTTCAGTTCTGCTGGGTCCATTGACAAAAATCTTTTCGTCTTCCCCAAAAGTGTACTTTCCTTGATTTTCTTCAATCAGCAGGATTACTCTTGAAGCAGGACAATGAACAACTCAGCTTATAAAGGAGGAATAAGATGCCGACCTATATTATGCTCAGTACTCTGACGGATGGTGGAAGCATAACCTTAAGATCAAAACCGGAAAGAATAAAGGAGGTTAATAAAGAAATAGAAGCGATGGGAGTGAAGATTATCAATCAATACGCGACGCTTGGAATTTACGACTTCGTCAATATTCTGGAAGCTCCCGACAACGACACCGTGACCAAGCTCTCGGTAGAACTCGGTTCCCGTGGAACCGTCCGGATTACCACACTTCCGGCTATGTCGATAGATCATTTTATTTCGATCCTGAAAAAGAAAAAATAATAAGGGATTGCTTTAATCATTCCACGATCTGAACATATTTTGAATGATACGGAGGTGAGTAAGTTGTCCCATACCTTCCTGGAATTCACGAGCCTGACCCGCTCTCCCGATATTTGACTGCAAATGCGAATCTTTTTTTCAGCGATTTAGTGAAGGGTAAACTTGATACTTTATCTTCCGATTTGATAAAATCATTGTGCAAGGTGGGATGTCACAAAAGTGTTTGTAATTTTGAGGAGGGTAAAATATGCAAAAGGTGAAAGAAATTATGACGACGAATCCTGTTAGAGTGGAAGCTTCTCAAACGGTCCGGGAAGCCGTAAAGATTATGACTGAAAAGAAAATAGGAAGTATTGTCGTGTATAGAAGGGGCGAAATTGTCGGAATTCTGGAAGAAGGAGATATCTTAAAAAATGTCCTCTGTAAGGATCTAAATCCCTATGTTACGAAGGTGGAAGATGTGATGTCGACCCTTCATACCATAAACGAAGATAAGATGGATGATGAGGCTAGTCAGATGATGATAGAACATAGCGTGCGGCATATTACGGTTTCTGAGAATTCGAAGGTAGTGGGTGTTATTTCCATGTTTGATTTAATGAGACCGATATATACACGTAAGGGCTTTGGGCATTAATCACAATTACAAAAAGTTAACCCATATTTATTTGATTAAAAAGGAAAAAGTGTAAATCGATGAAAGTTAAAGACTTGATGACAGTCAAGGTCCGGACGGTATCCCCTGAAGACAAGATTGACAGGGTCTTTTTTTTTATGAATTTTGAACAGATCCGCCACCTTCCTGTTGTGAAAAAGGGGAAGGTTGTAGGCATTCTTTCAGACCGAGACTTAAAGAAAGTATTTGGATCCTTAAAAATGAATGAGATAAATGCGTTAAATGATAATCAGAAAGTTGTATTTGTTGTCAAATCGAGAATTGTTCGGACGATTATGAGAAGAGGTGTGCTAACGATTCACCCTAACGCCGAGGCTTATGAGGCCGCAGCAGTCATGGCCAAGAGAAAAATTGGAGCCCTCCCTGTCGTGAAAAATGAGAAACTTGTCGGGATTATTTCTGCCACAGATATACTCCATGCTTTTGTTAAGCTTTCGGTAAGCGGAGATCCTCTGGTCAAGAAATACAATTGAATCCCCGAACCTATTTTGAATTAGTGCCGACCGTTTATTGGGTTTTTCTGTCTTGAAACTACTGCCAATTCCTTCCAGGAGTCCACAAGGCTGGGCTCTTCCTCTCTATACTCGATTGTTTTTGGTAATCCTCTCCCAAAATGATCTTGGGACACCGGTAGTATCGCATAATCAAACAACAACATGACAGTATGTCCTAAATATGGGACATTATTTATATGAAACCCGCTCTGTTTCATCCCAAGGTAAGAGCTATTTTGAGAACATTCCCAGAGGAAGTGCGACGAGAGCTGGGAAAAGCGATCTTTGACTTACAGAAGGGGGCTATACTGGGAATGCCTTTATCCAAACCCATCCCATCTATTGGGCCGGGGGTAGATGAACTGAGGATAAAGGATCGTTCCGGTGTATTCAGAGTCTTTTACTTATCCAGGAGAGCCAGTGCAGTATTAATATTTCATGCGTTCCAAAAAAGACTCAAAAGACCATCCAAAGGGATATTGAATTGGGACAGAAAAGATTAAAGGAGATGCTCGATGAAAAAAACTAAAGCGATTGTTGCCAAAGATGCGTTTGAACTGGCGCAAGTGTTGGGACTTTCAATTACTGACGGCTTTGAAATCAAAATGCGCAGTGATTTGAACGATAAAATTATTTCTGTCACGGAGAAAAAGGGACTCACACACGCTCAAGTAGCGAAACTTGCCGGCACCTCCAGAACTCGCATAACAGCGATCATGAATCGTAACACAGCCGGCGTCTCAACTGATCTCATGCTCCGCATCATCGCTTCCCTTGGTGTTCAAGCAAAGATAGTATTTGAGAAGGCCGCATAAAAAGTTAATTTTATGCAAATTCATAGAAAGAGACGCAAACATCCTTCCAGAAAGCCTCAGGCCCGCCATCTGCCATTTCCTTCAAGACTATAAGCGGCAATCAATAGCAAAACCCAACCTAATCCACTTGAATTGACAGCGAATTAGATTTGATATCTATATAATATATAGATATAATATAAACATGATTGAGTTTGAGTGGGATGAACGGAAAAATGAATCTAACCGTAAGAAACATGGGATTTGGTTTGAGGAGGCCCAACAGGTATTTGATGATCCAAGTGGATTGGTTTTTTATGATGAAGGCCACTCAAACGATGAGGATCGGTTTCTTTTATTAGGATTGAGTGGTTCTTCTAGAATATTAGTTGTTGTATTCTGTGAAAGATGGAAAAACAAAATTGTTCGTATCATTTCGGCTAGAAAGGCGACGAAAAAGGAGATTAAAAAATATGAAGAAGGAATATGATTTTTCAAAAATGAAAGCTGTAAAAAATCCTTATGCCTCAAAAAAGAAAGCCGTTGGAATTAATCTAAGCGCGGAAGTTATTGATTATTTCAAAGGACTTTCGAAAGAAGCGGGAATTCCATATCAAACTCTGATAGATCTTTACCTGCGTGATTGCGTGAAAAGTAAAAAGAAACCAAAGTTTGAATGGGCGGCGTAGCAACTGGTCTGTGGATTATTTTTGTAAATCCTTAACTTTTAAAGTACTCTCGGTTACTGACTCGTGAGTAACAAAAGATACGAGTTTTTAATTAATGTCTATTTTTATATTAAAACCGAAAACTGTACAGGAGAAAGAAAAGGGAAAGATTTAATTTTCATCTATTGGAAATGAAAAAGCAGGCGAGTTTACCGGTCATTATTCCCGTTGGAAGTCCTCACAAAAGAAATATTATTTCTCCATCAGTCGAATTGAATAGTCCATTACATAAGAAGTTTTTCAAATTAGCCAGTTTGCTGGTGACATTTTAATTTTGAAAAATATAGTTTTGTTGCAGAACATTTTTGCTAAAGCGGGGAGAGGTCCACAATGGATTGGAGCCCGTGTTATCGCCGTGAAGCGGCGAGTGGGGTATTTTTCATAATGGGCAGAAATTAAAACTGTATAAGCCTTTGATTTATTTTAAATAAAAAACAGACGAAAAGATAAGATCTCGACGCTGGGAAAGGTGAAGAGCGCGTCGCTACGCAAGCGAGGAAGTGTCCCCAACGAGATTTGAACTCGTGTTACCGCCGTGAAAGGGCAAAACACATAATTTTATAAATGCTTGATCTTAGGTGGATTTTTCGTTTTCTCTTTTAAATTTAATGGTTTCCGCATTCCTGCCAATTCTATGTATTTCCTCTGATTCTGTGGATAACAGGACAGTCGGTACTAAATCGGTACTAGTCAACTATACCGACCTGAAATCAACTGGTTCTCTGCCTGATACTCCTCATGGAATGTCTTGAAATGTTTCTGTCGTTAAATTTATTATTGTGACTCCAATCATTTTTAATTTTCCAAAGAATCACAAATTTCGGCTCTGTTATGAGTTCGGATCAATAACCCGTTATAA